>VGCQ01000025.1 GCA_016870055.1 Alphaproteobacteria bacterium
AGATCGACAAGTTGGTTTCGCGCCGCGGCTTCGTCGCCGGCACGACAGCGCTCGCAGGCTCTCTCGGCTTTCCCGCCATCCTCGGCGCCCAGCCGGCGCCGGTGAAAGTCGGCATGATCCATCCGGTGACGGGCTTCGTCGCCTACAACGGCCAGCAGAGCCGGCTCGGCGGCACGATGGCCGTCGAGGACGTCAACAAGGCAGGCGGCATCAAGTCGATGGGTGGCGCCAAGATCGAGGCGCTGCTCGGCGACAGCCAGTCCAAGGTCGAGGTCGGCGTGGCCGAAGTCGAGAAGATGAACGAGCAGGGCGTGGCGGCCTATATCGGCTGCTTCCAGAGCCCGGTCGGCATCGCAGCGAGCCAGGCGGCCGCGAAATACAACACGCCGTTCCTGATCGACGTCGGTGCCTCCGACCTGATCGTCAATCGCGGCCTGAAGAACGTGTTCCGCCTCAAGCCCGGCTTCGGCGTCTGCGTCGACGACGGCATCGCCGCGCTGGGCGCCATCAACAAGGCGGCGGGCGGCGTCGCCAAGACGGCGGTGATCGTCCACGAATCGGGCGAGTTCGGCACCGGCACCGCCAAGCTCCTGCAGGGCAAGCTGCCGTCGATCGGCATCGAGGCCAAGGAGCTGATCGCGCACGACAATCCGACGCGCAACTTCGACAACATCGCGCTGCGCATCCGTTCGATGGCGCCCGACATCGTCATGATGTCGAACTACGGCAACGAATACATGCTGCTGGCGCGCACGCTCTATCAGCAGAAGGTCAATGTCGCGGGCTTCTACTCGGTGCTGGGCGGCGGCTTCAACTACAAGTTCGTCAAGGAGATGCCCGACGTCTCGCAGTACATGATGGACGTCAATCACTGGTTCAATCCCAGGAGCGCCAAGGCGCAGGAGCTGAAGAAGCGCGTCGAGGCGACCGGTGCGCTCTTCACCTTCGAGGTCTACCTCACCTACTCGAACGTCATGCTGCTGGCCGACGCACTGGAGCGTGCCGGCTCGGCCGACAAGGCCAAGCTCACCGACGCACTCGCCAACTCGAGCTTCAAGGCCGAGCTGATGCCCTATGGCCCGACCAAGTTCGTCAACGGTCAGAACCAGGGTGCCAAGCCCGCAGTCATGCAGTCGCTGAAGGGCGACATCGAAGTGATCGCACCCGAGGAGTTCGCCTCGGCCAAGGCGGTGTTCCCCAAACCCAAGCTCTGAGCAGCGGCTCTTCCGAGGCGTGCTCGACCCCCAGATCATCGTCGCCGGCGTGCTGAACGGGCTGCTCGCCGGCGGCATCTACGTGCTGGTCGCCGTCGGCCTCACTCTGATCTACGGCGTCCTGCACATCATCAACTTCGCGCATGGCAGCCTGCTGATGCTCGCCATGTATGCGGTGTTCTGGCTGTGGCGCCTGGTCGGAGTCGATCCCTACATCGCCCTGCCGCTGGTGACGGCCGGCGCCTTCGTCTTCGGCTTCGTGCTCTACCGGCTGGTGATCGGCCGTTTCAGCCACGGCCGCGACGAGAACATCCTGTTGATCACGCTCGGCCTGTCGATCGTGGTCGACAACATCGCGCTGCTGTTCTTCGGCGGCGATACCCAGACCATCGACGTACCCTATGCCGGCCGGTTCGTCGAGCTGGGTGCGGCTTTCCTGCCGTTGCCCAAGATCATCTCGTTCGCCGCCTCGCTGGTGCTGTGTGTCATCCTCGGCCTCTACATGGCCAAGAGCGACACCGGCAAGGCGATCCGCGCCGTGGCCAAGGAGCGCCAGGGCGCGCGGCTGGTCGGCATCGACGTCGACAACATCTTCGCGATTTCCTACGGCATCGGCATCGCCTGCCTGGGCGCGGCGGCCTGCCTTCTGATGCCGACCTTCTATGTGACGCCGACCTCGGGCCACGCCTTCGTGCTGGTCGCCTTCACCATCGTCGTGCTGGGCGGCATGGGCAGCTTCATCGGTGCGGCGATCGGCGGCTTCATCATCGGCATCACCGAGGCGCTGGGTGGCCTGTTCCTGGGCGAGCAGTTGGGCCAGATCGGCATCTCGCTGATCTTCATCCTGATCCTGCTGTTCAAGCCGACCGGCCTGTTCGGGAGCAAGGCATGAACCGGACGATCGCGCTGTGCGGCGCGGGCCTCGCCGCGGCGGTGATCTTTCCGCTGTTCGCGTCAAATTACTTCGTGAACATCGGCTTGCTGGTGTTCTTCGTGGCCTTCATCGGCCAGTCGTGGAACATCGCCGGCGGCTTCGCCGGCCAGACCTCGTTCGGCCATGTCGTGTTCTTCGGCACCGGCGCCTACACCTCGACCATCCTGCAGGTGACCTACGGCTGGAATCCCTGGCTCGCCTGGCTGGCCGCCATGCTGGCCGGCGCGATCGTCGGCTGGATGATCGCCGTGCTGTCGTTTCGCGCCGGACTGCGCGGCTCCTATTTCGCGTTGATCACGCTGGCCTTCGCCGAGGTCTTCCGCATCCTCGCCAATTCGGTGCCGTTCACGCGTGGCGGCCTCGGCATGCTGATCAAGGCCGATCAGCGGCCGCTCAATTTCCAGTTCAGGGATCCGATCTGGTTCTACTACCTCGCGCTGGCGCTGTGTGTGATCTCGCTGCTGATCGCCTGGCGGCTGACGCGCAACCGCTTCGGCGCCCGGCTGGTCGCCATCCGCGAGAACGAGGACGCGGCACGCGCGCTCGGCATCGACGTGTTCGCCGAGAAGGTCAAGGTGCTGACACTGTCCGGCGCGATGTGCGCTGCCGGCGGCACCTTCTATGCTCAGAAGTACCTCTACATCGACCCCTCGATCGCCTTCGGGGTCGACAAGTCGGTCGAGATGCTGCTGGTCAGCATGGTCGGCGGTGCGGGCACGATCTTCGGCCCGTTGATCGGCTCGGTGGCGCTCACCGTCATCAACGAAGTGACACGCGGGCTGGCGAGTGTCGTGCCGGCATTGAAGAACGTGCAACCGCTCAGCCTGGTGGTCTACGGCATCATGCTGGTGCTGATCGTGGCCCGTCTGCCGGACGGCCTGATGGGCCTGTTCCGCCGCAAGCCGCGCCATGCTTGAGGTGCGCGAGCTGTCGAAATCGTTCGGCGGCCTCAAGGCCGTCGACCATGCCTCGCTCGACGTGCGCCAAGGCGAGATCGTCGGCCTGATCGGGCCCAACGGCGCGGGCAAGACGACCCTGTTCGCAGCCATCGCCGGCTTCCACGCCCCCGATGCCGGACGCGTGGCGTTCGAGGGCAAGGACATCACCGGCTGGCCGCCGCACAGGATCTGCTCCGCCGGCATGGTGCGCACCTTCCAGATCACCCAGCCGTTCGCCAAGATCAGCGTGCGCGAGAACATCATGGTCGGCGCCTACTTCCGGACCGCCGACCGCAAACGCGCCGAGCGCGAGGCCGAAGCGGTGGCTGGCATGGTCGGCATGGCAGGCCAGCTCGACCAGATGGGCGCCGATCTCACCGTCGCTGGCCGCAAGCGGCTGGAGCTCGCCCGCGCGCTTGCCACCAGCCCGCGCCTGCTGTTGCTCGACGAGGTGATGGCCGGGCTGAACCCGACCGAGATCACCGAGATCGTGGCCGTGATCCGCGCCATCCGCGATTCCGGCGTCACCATCCTGTTGATCGAGCACGTCATGCAGGCCGTGACCTCGCTCGCCGAGCGCGTCTACGTGCTGAACCAAGGCCGCATGATCGCCGACGGCACGCCGGCGGCGATCGCCGAGAACCCCGAGGTCGTCGAGGCCTATCTCGGCCATGGCGCCGCCAAGGTGCTGCGTGCTTGAGGTCGCCGCCCTGCGCGCGGGCTATGGCGCGATCGAGGTGCTGCGCGGTGTCGATCTCGCCGTCGGCGCGGGTGAGATCGTGGCCCTGCTCGGCAGCAACGGCGCCGGCAAGTCGACCTTGAACAACAATGTCTGCGGCCTCTACCGGCCGTTCGACGGTGCCATCCGCTTCGACGGCGCCGACATCACCGGCGCGCCCTCGATGCGCATCGTCGAGGCCGGACTGGTCCAGGTGCCCGAGGGCCGGCGCGTCTTTCCCAACCTTTCGGTGCGCGACAATCTCGAGCTCGGCAGCTATCGCCGCGGTCGGGCGGCGCGGGCCCGCAACCTCGAGCGCGTGCTGGGCGTCTTTCCGCGGCTCGACGAGCGGCTGACACAGCTCGCCGGCACGCTGTCGGGCGGCGAGCAGCAAATGCTGGCGATCGGCCGCGGCCTGATGAGCGAGCCTCGGCTCTTGATCCTCGACGAGCCCTCGCTCGGTCTTTCGCCTCTGCTGGTCGAGGAGATGTTCGGCCTGATCGGCCGCCTCAACGCCGACGGACTCGCCATCCTGCTGGTCGAGCAGAACGTCGTGCAGTCACTGGCCATCGCTCATCGCGCCTACGTGTTGGAGAACGGCCGCGTCACCCTGTCGGGCAAGGCCGCCGACCTCGCGCAGGATCCCGAGCTGCGCAAGAGCTACCTGGGTCACTGACTCTTCGGGATTGCCTCGCCCGCCGCCCAGCCGCTCGACCACGCCCATTGGAAGTTGTAGCCGCCCAGCCAGCCCGTGACATCGACGGCCTCGCCAACGACATAGAGGCCCGGCACCTTGTGCGCCGCCATGGTGCGTGACGACAGTGCGTCGGTGTCGACGCCGCCCGCCGTGACCTCGGCTTTGGCATAGCCTTCCGTACCGGTCGGCAGCATGGCCCATGCCTTCAGCCGACCCGCCAGGGCGGCGAGGTCGCGGTCGCGCAGGCCGATCATCGTGCCCTCGGTGGCAAGATGGTGGGCCAGCCGCTGCGGCAACACTTCGCTCAGCACCGTGCGCAGCTCGGCCCGTGGCCGCGCCTGCTTGCGCTCCTTCAGGAAGGCATCGGCATCGAGATCAGGCAGCAGGTCGACGACGATCCGTTGGCCTGGCCGCCAGTAGGACGAGATCTGCAGGATCGCCGGCCCCGACAGACCGCGATGGGTGAACAACATGGCCTCGCGGAAGCTTTCGCGGCCGAGCCGCACCGCGACCGGCAGCGACACACCGCTCAACTCGGGAACCTCCATGGTGAGCGGCACCAGCGCCGGCCGGGTTTCGGTGACGGCCAGTCCGAACCGCCGCGCGATGTCATGGGCAAAGCCCGTTGCGCCCATCTTGGGGATCGACAGGCCACCCGTCGCCAGCACGAACGAGTCGGCCGTGAAGCCGCCGCGATCTGTGTCGACGACGAAGCGATCGGCCTTCTCGACGCCGGTGATGCGATGGGCCAGCGCGATCTCCACGCCGACGGCCCGGCTTTCGGCGAGCAGCATGGCCACGATCTGTCGTGCCGAGCCGTCGCAGAAGAGCTGGCCCAGCGTCTTCTCGTGCCAGGCGATGCGATGCTTGTCGACCAGGGTGATGAAATCGTGCTGGGTGTAGCGCGCCAGCGCCGATTTGCAGAAATGCGGGTTGGCCGACAAGAAGGCGTCGGGGCGGCAGCCGAGATTGGTGAAGTTGCAGCGCCCGCCGCCCGAGATCAGGATCTTCTTGCCGACCTTGTCGGCGTGCTCCAGCACCAGCACGCGCCGCCCGCGCTGGCCGGCGCGGATGGCGCACATCAGGCCGGCCGCGCCGCCGCCCGCGACGATGACGTCGTACGGCCTGTGCGCGCCAGCCCTCACGCCAGCGCCGTCCTCATGACCCAAAACCCGAGCACGAGCCCGGCGATGGCACCGGCCACCGAGCCGACGATATAGAGCGCCGCCAACCAACGGCCGGGCCGCTCCCACAGCAGGGCGACATCGAGCGAGAAGGCCGAGAAGGTGGTGAAGCCGCCCAGGACGCCGGCACCGAGCAGCAGCCCGAGATCGCCGTACATCGCGAGCCCGCGCGAAACGAACCAGCCGGCGAGCAGTCCCATCAACAGCGAGCCCGCGACGTTGACGGTGAATGTGTGCCACGGAAAATGCGTGCCCAAGCGGTGCGCCACCCAGAGGTTCACGCCGTGCCTGAGGGCGCCGCCCACGCCCGCGCTGACGAACACCGCGACGAATCCCATCATCGGCGTGCGCCAAAGCGCGTCTTCCAATCCGGCGCCGCGGCCTTGTAGGGCAGCGCCGTCGCCTCGTAGACGCCGCGCGCCACGGCGCGGGCGAGACAGTCGGCCGCCACGGTGCCGAGCTCGGTCAGGAGCGGCGGATCGCCGGCGGGGCCGGCGCGTCCGGTCGCCGCCGCGAACACCGTATCGCCGTCGGTCGGTGCATGGACTGGCCGCAACGCTTTCGACAGGCCGTCATTGGCCATGATGGCGAGCCGCTTGCATTCGGCCTTGGTGAGGGTCGCATCGGTCGCCACCATGCCGATGGTGGTGGCCGTCGCCGGCGCCGGTTGGCCTTTGAAGCGTACCGCGAGTGCCTCGCCCGTGATGGCCTGCGGCCAGCCCAAGCCGCCGAACTCGGCGCCCTGCTCGTAAGGCGCCGCCCAGAAATGCGGGCCATCCCCGATGACGGCCGAGCCGACGGCATTCAACGCCACCAGCGCCCCCACCGTGAAGCCCTGCCGCGTGCGCGCGCTGGCCGAGCCCAAACCGCCCTTGAGGCCGGCCGTGGTGGCGCCATAGCCGGCGCCGACCGTCCCCAAGGCGAAGTCGGCGGCCGCCGCTAACGCGGCGTCGCGACCGAGATCCCAATAAGGCGGGCGCTGCTCGACGGGCCGGGTCAGCCAGTCCTTGTCGCCGCCGTTCATCAGGTCGAACAGGATCGCCTGAACCGCGACCGGCAGGGTGAGTCCGCCGAACTGCGCGCCCTTGCCCTGGGCACAGAGGACAGCCGAGACGCCACCTGCGGCGTCGAGGCCGTAGAGCGAGCCGCCCGACAGCACGACGGCGTCGATCGCGCCGCGCGTCATCTCGGGCTCGAGCAGGGTGACGGCGCGCGAGCCGGGCGCACCACCCAAGGTCGCCACGCTCGCCACCACGCTCTGGTCGAAGATCGCCACCGTGACCCCGGTCGCCGCGCGGGCGTCATGGGCATTGCCGACCAGCACACCGGGCACGTCGGTGATGAGATTTCTCATGTCAGGAACTCGCCGCCATTCACGTGGATGGTCTGGCCGGTGATGAAAGTACCTTGCGGCCCGACCAGCAGGCGCACCATCGCAGCGATCTCGTCGACCGTACCGAACCGTTGCAGAGGTATCGGGCGATTGGTGCGGTTGGCGGGCGGCGGCCCGGCCGACGCGGCGCGTTGGGTGTCTATGGCGCCCGGCGCCAGCGCATTGCAGGTGATGCGGTGAGGTGCCAGCTCGACGGCGAGCGCGCGCATCAGGCCCTCGAGGCCGGACTTCGACGCCGAGACATGGCAGCGATTGAGCGTGCCGACATGGGTCGACACGCCGGAAATGGCGACGAAGGCGCCACCTCGGCCTTTGGCGACCATCTGCGGAACGAACGCCTTGCCAAGCAGGAAGGCGCCGTCGAGCGCCACCGACAGGATGTCGCGCCACTCGGCGAACGACATGTCGAGGAAAGACGTCTGACGGCGCAGGCCGGCGTTGCTCACCAGGATGTCGACGCCGCCGAAACCCTGGGCCGCCTGCTCGGCGAGCCGCGGCGCCACGGCGGGGTCGGCGACATCGCCCATGGCGGCGGCCGCCCTGCCGCCCGCCGCTTCGATCTCGGCCGCCACCGCATCGACTGCTGCTTTGTCGGTGCGGCCATTGACCAACACCGCCGCGCCGTCGCGCGCCAAGCCGAGTGCGATGGCGCGGCCGATGTTCTTGCCGGCGCCGGTCACCAGCGCGACCTTGCCCTGCAGGGGTTGCGACATGCGATCTCCCGTGTGTTTGCGCGAACCCTATCGGAGATCGGCCGGCAAGACCAAGACGCCCGCTCAGTCCGGAAAGTCGAAGTCGCGACCGCTCGGCAGGCCGACCTGCTCGAACCAGTCGGGCCCCAACAGGCTGAGCGGCCGCGTACTGCAGCGAGGCGACGCGATCGGCTTGCCGGCTTGCTCCACGACGATGCCGCTCTTCTCGCGGACCGCGCCGTCGGGCCCCCATCTGCCGATGCCGGTGTAGACGATGTAGTCGTGCGCCCCTTGGCCGAACCGCAGCCACGCACCGCCGCCGCCGGCGAACGGCACGCTGCGGCCGCTCGCAGCGTGTGCCGGCGGCTTTTTCTCTTCGGGCAGAACGAACTCCGGCGTCGCACCCGCCGCAGGACGGCCGAAGCGATACTGCAGGTAGCCCTGGTTGGCCCTGGCGCCGCGCGCGGCGCAGACCGACACGGTCTTGTCACCGGTTCGGCAGCTGAACACCACGACCTCGTCGGGCGCGCACAGCGACGTGGCGCCGGCAATCAACGGCCGCACCGCGATGACGACGATGGCGCGCAGCACCTTCTTGCAGTTGGGATCGCCCTGGCATTCCGGCGCCATCACGCTGCGTAGATCGTAGGTCAGCGACACGCGACGGCCGATCAGTGCGCGTTGCTCGCAGATATCGAACGCGGCCATCTCCTCGAAGCGCGCGCCGCGATCGTCCTTGAGTGTCAGGTAGCAGGCGACATCGCCCGCGGCCATGCCGGTGATGGTGCCGACGGTGCGCTTGACGTCGCGGCCGATCGTGATCGTGCCACCGCCCTCGGTCGACGGACTCTGCGCCTGCGACGCGGCCGCACTCAACGACGCGAAGAGCGCCGACAAGACGAGCAGGCGAACGACCGACATGACGTGGCCCCCGATACCCCGGCGGCCACTCTATCGCGAGACGGTCGATGCCGGCGCGAGAAAAACTCAGCCGGCGACGATGTAGGCTTTCAGCGCCTCGGTTTCGTGACGCGCCTCTTCGAGCCGCGCCTTGACCACGTCGCCGATCGAGACCAATCCCAGCAGCTCGCCGCGGCGGACGACCGGCAGGTGGCGAAAGCGACCGTTGGTCATGATCTGCATGATCTCGTCGATCGAATCGTCGGGATCGCAAGTCACGACCTCGCGGGTCATGATCTGCCGGGCCTCGAGCACCAACGCTTCACGACCGTGCGTGGCGAGGGCCCGAACGAGGTCGCGCTCGGACACGATGCCCGCGACCGAGCCGTCCACGTCCAGCACCAGCAGCGAGCCGACGCGACGGTCGCTGATCTGCCACGCGATCTCGGCAACCGAGCTGCGCGGCCCCACTGAGAAGATCTCACTACCCTTCTGCGAAAGAATGTCGGAGACGAACATGGTTCCTCCTCCGCAAGCGGTTCGACGGAATGCGCCCCGGGAGAAAGGCTGTGGGCCTGCAGGCCCGAAACGACGCACCGGCAAGCCCGCGTCCGTTTCCCGGAAGCCAAGTCGATCACTAGTCGGGCGCCGGCGCCAGAGCGGAATGGTGCATGAATGGTGATCTTTCCCCGTTGGGGTTTCGCCGCCCGGGCGGACCTGCTAGGAGCGCGCGCCATGACGCCCGCCCCGTTGGCCACTCCCCGGCAGAAGGCCATCGCTCTGCTCTCCCTGCTGGCCTTCATGGCCTGCATTCCTGCCGCCAACTGGATGATCGGCAATTTCGGGACGGTCTGCTCGCCACCGCACGGACCCTGCCTGCTGCCGGTCTGGCCGTGGGGGCCCAAGGGCATGCCGCTGATGGCCCCGTCGGGCGTGCTGATGATCGGTCTGGCGCTGGTCCTGCGCGACCTGGTGCAGCGCCGGCTGGGACGGGCGGCGGCGCTGACCGCCATCGTCGCCGGCGCATTGCTGTCAGGTGCTGTCGCGCCGCCACCACTCGTCTATGCGTCGGCCGCCGCCTTCCTGCTCTCGGAGCTGGCCGACTTCGCGGTCTACACGCCGCTGCAGCAGCGCAACTTGGTCCTGGCGGTGTTGGCAAGCTCGGTGATCGGGCTGATCGCCGACAGCATCCTGTTCCTGTGGTTGGCGTTCGGCAGCCTCGACTTCCTGGAAGGGCAAATCCTCGGCAAGCTTTGGATGGTGCTGCTGGCTCTGCCCTTCATCCACTGGATCCGCCAGCGCGAGCTTGCTCGCGCCGCAAGGTGAGGCGGGTAACGAAAGTCTCGGCTTGCGTGTCGCGCGCCGGCCCTTCTTAATCGCGACCGTTCGATTGGGGGAGTTGCTGAGGTTCAAGTCGATCCTCGCCGTGTCCGAAGGCGGCCCCGATGCCGCCATGTCGTTCAAGCTCGCCGTCCGTCTGGCCGGCTCGTTCGACGGCACGGTCGACGCGTTGCACCTGCCCGTCGGACCGGCCGGCGGCATGGTCGGCGGACTTGCCATGAGCGGCGAGGCGATGCCGCTGGTCATGGACCTCGACGAAGAGCGACTGACGGCACGCGCCAAGGAAAGCGAACGCGCCTACAACGAGATCGTGAAGCCTGTGAAAGGCGCCACCTACACGGCGGCGCAGACCGCCACGCTCGACACGCTGGTGGCGATGGGCCGTTGCTCGGATATCGTGGTGCTGGGACGGCCGGGCGCCGACCCCGAGAACGTGGCGCCGGCCACCGTTGCGCGATCTACGAGTGCGCCCGCGCCGTCATGATCGCCCCGCCCAACCCCGGCAGCGGCGGCTTCGACAACGTGGTCCTGGCCTGGAACGGCAGCTTCCAAGCGGCGCGTGCCGTCGAGTATGCCCTGCCGCTGCTCGCCAAGGCGAAGGCCATCACCATGCTGGTCGTCGGCAGCACGCCCGACGACGTCGGCGCCAACTATCTCGCGCGCAACCTCGGCCGGCACGGCATCAAGACGACGATCGACGCCATCGATCCCGGCGCGGTGTCGGGCCGCTCGCGCGGCCGCGCGCTGCTCGACTACACGCACGGCAAGGGCGCCGATCTCCTGGTGATGGGCGCCTACGGCCGCGGCCAGGTGCTGAGCTTCCTCGGCCTGGGCGGCGCCACCGGCAAGGTGATCTCGTCCTGCCGCGTGCCGCTCTTGATGGCGCACTGACCTCGGCGAGTCGTCCGGCGGCGAAGAGGAACCCACGATGGCAACCGACAGCGGCGAACAACGGCAGATCGCTCCAGAGCTCGCGGTCGCGAAATGGTTCAACAGCGAGCCGCTGACGCTCGCCCAGCTGCGCGGCAGGGTCGTGCTGGTCCATGCCTTCCAGATGCTGTGCCCCGGCTGTGTTGCCCATGGCACGCCGCAGGCCGAGAGGGCCCATCGGCTGTTCAAGAACACCGACCTTTGTGTCATCGGCCTGCACACCGTGTTCGAGCACCACGACGCCATGACGCCGACCGCCTTGGCCGCCTTCATCCACGAGTACCGGCTGACCATGCCGATCGGCGTCGATCGGCCGGGCGACGGCTCCCCCTTGCCGGTGACGATGGCCCGCTACGGCATGCGCGGCACACCGACCGCCATCCTGATCGGCCGGTCCGGCGAGATCCTGTATCACGGCTTCGGCGCGGAAGACGATATGGCGTTGGGCGCGCTCATCGCGTCGGCGTTGGCGACCGACGGCTCCTAGGGACAGGCGCCGGCCGCCTGGCTCACGACCTGCGGATCGCTGCAGGCTGTGCAGGCGTTGCCATAGGTCTGGCGACCGCCGTCTCGGCGCAAGCCGCAGGCCGGGCGATAGTCGCGCGTGCACATTTGCGGCCGCGGATCGGCGCATTGGCCGCCGGCGACCGGCATCGATTCCGGCGCGAGCTCGGCGCGCGTCATGGTGAACAGGAAGGGCTGCGGGCGGTAGTCGCTCAGGGTTCCGATCATGACGATCTTGCTGCCGACCGCTGGCGGCGGCAGCAGCGGGCGCGTCATGACGATCTGCAGGTCGGCGACATTGGCCGCTTGGGCCTCGTCGGTGAATGCCGCCTCGACCGTCTCGGGCGTGGCCGCGATCACCTTGACCGTCACTTTCAGCCGCGGCCCGCCGCTCTGCTGCTTGTCGAGGATCGCCTTCCACACTTTGTCGGCAGCTTCGCGATTGGCCGGCGAGGCGTCGCGATGGCGCAGGACCAGCGCCCATTCGGGGAAGCCGAGCGCCGACAAGTCGCTGTCGACGGCGAGCTGCACGGCAAGCTCGGCTGGCGTCAGGGCGCGCGGGATCGACCTCACGAAGCCGGCCGGCGGGCCACGTTCGCCGGCGACGACGCGCGCCAAAAGCTCGTTCCAGCCTTCCTCGCTGCCACGATAGACGCGATAGCGTGAGCGCACGTAGCGGTCGATGTCGTTGGCCGCCGTGTCGTTCTTGGCGGCCCGTGCAAGCACGATCGCCCGCGCAGCGAACCAGAAACCCAGCGCATCGAGCGGCGTGCCCTCGAGCTGCGACACGGCAAGCTGATAGACGTCCTGAAGATTGTCGGGCTCGGCCGCCACCGATTCGCGGAAGTGCAGCCGCGCCTTGTCGTAGTCCCGGGCCTGCAGGGCGCCGTAGCCGAGGGCGCCGTTGAACACCGCACTCATCTGCTTCCTGGTGCGGGCGAAGGCAGCCTCGTCGAGCGCGGCGGGCTTCTGCCACTTGGCGAGCGCCTCGAGACCGCGCTCGGCCGTCGCCGTCATCGACGCCACGGCCGACGAGTCGCCTTGCAGGGCCCGCGTATGGGCGGCGTAGACGCGATTGGCGAGCGCCGCGACATTGTCGGGATCGAGCTGCAGGAGCTTGCCGGCGATGTAGTCGGCCTTGGCCGGCTGGTTGGCGGCGGTCCACGCCGCCATGGCCTGCTGGTGAGCCTCGGTGCGCAGCACGGAGTGCGGGTACCAGGCGATGAACACTTCCATCGCCGTCGCCCGCTTGGCCGGATCGCGCGTGTTCAGCGCCGCCATGTAGGCGTCGTACTCGGCGGGATTGCCGAAGCTGCTGCGGCTTTGCGCAATCGCGTCATGAGACACGACGCCGAGCGCCAGCAACAGCACGAGAACGACTAACCGCATCACGGCCGCTCTGCTCCCTTCTCCCCGCCGCGGCCCAGACTTGCCGTGACCGCCTGGTAGAATTAAGGCAGTGTGCTCAGGTTACTACGGGACGGGACGAAGACAATGCGGGGACCGCGGTCGAAAGTCGTGACATTGCTCGCGGCGGGCTGGATTTCGGCTTGGGGCGCCGCCGGCGCCTTGGCCCAGCAGGCGCCGCCGCCGGCCGTGCTCGTCCAGCCGGCACAGTCGACGGCGATCGCCGACCAGGCCGAATTCATCGGCCGAGCCCAGGCAGTCGACAGGGTCGATCTGCGGGCGCGCGTCAAGGGCTTCCTCGGACCACGCAAGTTCAAGGACGGTGACCCGGTCAAGAAGGATCAGGTCGTGTTCACCATCGAGCCCGAGACCTATCAGGCCGCGGTCGACCAGAGGGTCGCCCAGCGCGACGCCGCCCAGGCGGCGCTCACCAACGCTGACCTCCAATTGCAGCGCGCCACCGAGCTGCTGCGGAGCAACACCGGCACCCAGCAGACCTACGACCAGCGTCTGAGCGAGCAACTCCAGGCCAAGGCGCAGCTCGAGGACGCCAAGGCACAGTTGCGTGACGCCGAGATCCAGCTGTCCTACACCGAGATCAAGTCGCCGATCGACGGCCGCATCGGCCGTGCCGCAGTGTCGCCCGGCAACCTGGTCAGCCCCGACTCGGGCGTGCTGGCCACAGTGGTGAGCGAGAGCCCGATCCGCGTGCTGTTTCCGGTGACGCAACGCGAGCTGCTCGAGGCCAAGCGCGATGCCAGCGCCGGCGACCCGCCGATCGTGCGGCTGCGCCTGGCCGACGGCAGCCTGTACAAGGAGAAGGGCCAGCTCGACTTCATCGACGTCACGGTCGACCCCAAGACCGACGGCCAGATCGTGCGTGCCGTCTTCGACAACAAGGACGGCGTGTTGACCGACGGCCAGACCGTGCGGGTGGTCTTGGAGGAAAGCAAGCCGCAGTCGGTGATTGCCGTGCCGCAGCAAGCGGTCGCCATCGATCAGACCGGCCCCTATCTGTTCGTCGTCGACGACAAGAACGTGGTGCAGCTGCGGCGTGTGAAGACCGGCATCGTGCGCAACGGCCTGCTGGTGATCAGCGAGGGCCTCAAGCCCGGCGAGAAGGTGATCGTGCAGGGCCAGCAGCGCGTGCGCGCCGGCATGACGGTGGCACCGACGCCGGCGCCCGCCCCTCCTGCCCGGCCGCAGCAATAACGTCATGACCATCTCGTCGCTGTTCATCCGCCGGCCGCGGCTGGCCTTCGTCGTCTCGACGGTCATCACCATCGCCGGCCTGCTCGCGCTCGCCGTCCTGCCGGTGGCGCAGTTCCCCGACATCGTGCCGCCGCAGGTCCGCGTCGTCGCCAGCTATCCCGGCGCCTCGGCCCAGGCGGTCGAGGAGAGCGTGGCCCAGGTCATCGAAGGCCAGGTCAACGGCGTCGAGAAGATGATCTACATGAAGTCGACGTCGGGCGGCGACGGCAGCTATCAGCTGACCATCTCCTTCGAGGTCGGCTCCAATCCCGACCTCAACACCGTCAACGTCACCAACCGCGTCAACGCCGTGCTGGCGCTGCTGCCGCCCGAGGTGCAGCGGCTGGGTGTCACGACCAAGAAGCAGTCGTCGGCGCTCCTGCAGGTGGTCGCCGTGTACTCGCCCAACGGCAGCCGCGACGGGCTGTTCCTGTCCAACTTCGCCACCATCACCCTGCTCGACACGCTGCGCCGCGTGCCGGGCGTCGGCCTTGTCGATGACGCGGGCGCCCTCGACTACTCGATGCGCATCTGGCTCAACCTCGACCGCATGTCGAGCCTCGACATCGCCGCCAACGACGTGGTCAAGGCGGTGCAGGCGCAGAACGTGCAGGCGGCGGTCGGCCTGATCGGCGCGGCGCCGCTGCTCGACGATGTCGGCTTCCAGCTCAACATCACCACCCAGGGCCGCCTCGCCACGGTCGGAGAGTTCGAGGACATCGTGGTGCGCGCCCAGCCCGACGGCGCGCTGGTGCGTGTCAAGGACATCGCCCGCGTCGAGCTCGGCGCCAAGACCAGCGATTCGATCGGCCGCTACAACGGCAAGCCGGCCTCCGGTATCCAGGTCTTCCAGCTGCCCGGCGCCAACGCGCTGGCCACCGCCAAGGGCGTGCGCAAGGCGCTGGACGAGCTGAAACCGCGCTTCCCCGACGATGTCGCCTACGACGTCATGTACGACACCACGGTGTTCGTCGAAGCGACGATCGAGAGCGTGATCCACACCCTGATCGAGGCCTTCGTGCTGGTCTCGATCGTGGTCTTCGTCTTCCTCGGCAACTTCCGCGCCACGTTGATCCCGATCATCGCCGTGCCGGTCGCCCTGATCGGCACCTTCGCCGTCATGCTGGCGCTCGGCTTCTCGGCCAACACCATCTCGCTGCTGGCGCTGGTGCTGGCGATCGGCATCGTGGTCGACGATGCCATCGTCGTGGTCGAGGCGGTCGAGCACATCCTGGAGCACGAGCCCCATCTCACGCCGGCGCAGGCGACCGAGAAGGCGATGGGCCAGGTCACCGGCCCGATCATCGCCATCACGCTGGTCCTGTTGTCGGTGTTCGTGCCGACGGCGTTCATTCCCGGCATCACCGGCCAACTCTACCAGCAGTTCGCGGTCGCGGTGTCGGTGTCGATGATCATCTCGGCGATCAACGCGCTGTCGCTGTCGCCTGCCCTCTGCTCGCTGATCCTGCGCCATCGCAAGAAGCCCAAAGGCGTCATGGCCTGGCTGCAGAACGGCATCGACAAGAGCCGCGACGGCTACGTCCGGCTGGTGACGCCGATCGCGCGGCGCAGCCTGATCGCGCTCTTGCTGGTCGCGGGCTTCGTCGCGGCGACCGGCGGCGTCGCCAGCCTGGTGCCGTCGGGCTTCCTGCCCGACGAGGACCAGGGCGCCTTCATGGCCGAGCTGCAGCTGCCCGACGCCGCCTCGACCAACCGCACCCTCGCCTCGATCGACGAAGTCGAGAAGACCGTGGCCGGCCGGCCGTGGCTGCAGAGCATCTTCACCGTCAGCGGCTACAGCCTGATCGACGGCCTGGCGCTGCCCAACCGCGCCCTGGTCGTGGTCGGGTTGAAGCCGTTCGCCGAGCGCAAGGACGCCAAGCTCTCGGTGTTCCAGGCGCTCGAGGATCTGAACGCAGCCTTCGCCCAGATCGCCTCGGCCAATGTCTTCGCCTTCAACCTGCCGCCGATCATGGGGCTGGGCAACTCGGCCGGCTTCGAGTTCGTGATCCAGTCGCTGGCCGGCGCACCGCCGGCCGATCTCGCCGCGGTGGCGCGCGGGCTCATGATCTCCGCCCAGCAGGTGCCGCAGCTTGCCGGCGTGTTCACGACCTACGGCGCCTCGACGCCGCAGATCAACCTCAAGCTCGACCGCGAACGCGCCCAGGCGTTGGGCGTCGGCATCTCCGACATCTTCTCGGCGATGCAGACGACGCTGGGCGGCTCCTACACCAACGACTTCAACCTGTTCGGCCGCACCTGGCAGGTCAAGGTGCAGGCCGACGCCGCCGACCGCGGCAAGGTCGACGACGTGTTCCGCGTGCGCGTGCGCTCGACGAGCGGCGAGCTGGTGCCGCTGCAGGCGGTGGCCAACATCGAGCTGGTAACCGCGCCGTCCTCGATCGTGCGTTACAACAACCTGCGCTCGGTGGTACTGAACGGCGCGCCGGCGCCGGGCTACTCCTCGGGCGACGCCATCGCCGCCATGGAGGCGCTGGCCAAGTCGAACCTGCCGTTGGGCTACGGCTACGAATGGACCGGCACGGCGCTGCAGGAGAAGGCGGCGAGCGGCCAGACCGGCTTCATCCTGGCGCTCGCCGTAGTGTTCGCCTACCTGTTCCTGGTCGGCCTGTACGAGAGCACGGCGATTCCGATCGCCGCCCTCTTGTCGGTCGCGGTCGGTCTGTTCGGCGCGGTGCTGGCGTTGCTGGTCGCCGGGCTCGACAACAACATCTACGCACAGATCGGCATCGTCGTGCTGATCGCGCTTGCCGCCAAGAACGCCATCCTGATCATCGAGTTCGCCATGGAGGAGCGCGCCCAGGGCAAGGACATCGTGACCGCGGCGACCACCGCCGCCGCCCTGCGCTTCCGCGCCGTGATGATGACGTCGTTCGCCTTCATCCTGGGCCTGGTGCCGCTGGTCATCGCCTCGGGCGCCGGCGCCGCCACCCAGCGCGCGGTCGGCACCGCGGTGTTCGGCGGCATGATCGCCGCGTCGATGCTCGGCATCTTCGTCATCCCCGGCCTCTACGTCGCCTTCCAGACCTTCCGCGAAAAGGTGAAGAGCCTCGGCAAGAAGACGTGAGTTGAATCGCTACATCAAGAAGCTGCAGATCTCCGACAGCGGCTTCTTTTCGGTGGCATGGCGCGGGATGGTGGCGTCGGGAGCGGGATAGCCCGTCACCAGCAGGATGTAGGGCTTCTCGGTCTTGGGCCGGCCGCAGATCTCGTTGAGGAAGCCCATCGGGCTCGGCGTGTGGGTGAGGGTGGCGAGGCCCGCCTGGTGCAGCGCGGCGATCAAGAACCCGGTGGCGATCGACACCGATTCGGGCACGAAGTAGTTCTTGCGCATCACTCCGTCGGCGCTGCGGCTCGACCGCGCGCCGAAGATGCCGATCAGCCACGGTGCGGTCTCGAGGAACGGCTTGTTGGGATCGGTGCCGAGCGGCCGCAGTGCCGCCAGCCACTCCTCGCCCGCCTTGCCGGCATAGAACTCGCGCTCCTCGGCCTCGGCGGCGCGGCGGATGCGCGCCTTGCGCTCGGGGTCGCCCACCACCGCGAAATGCCAGGGCTGGTGATTGGCGCCGCTCGGTGCGGTGCCCGCCACGGCGATGCAGCGCTCGATCAGCGCGCGTGGCACCGGACGATCGGAGAAGTCGCGGATGGTATGGCGGCGACGCATGACGGCGAGGAAGGTGTCGGCGCGGCGCTGCATCTCGGCCGCCGGCAGTTCCTCGTAGTCGGCAAGCGGGATCGGCTGGTATTCGACAGTCATGGTTCCCCCGACGGCGTCGTCTGTCGCGGATGGACGTAGTCGCGGAACTCCTCGAAGCCTTTCCATGCCGGCTCGGGCGGCTGGTAGCCTGGACGCGGCGCATACTTCGAGGGCTCGGGCGAACCCGGTGTCACGATATAGCGCGGGCAGTTGGGAAAGATCACATCGGCCTTGACGCGCACCAGGAGCTGGGCGCCGACGAAGCGCTGCATCAGCGGGTCGTCGCGGCTCACCTCGGCCGCGCCGTTGACGCGCACACGCCGCGGCTTCTCGCCCATCTCGATGAACAGCAGGCCGACCGCCGGATTGACCAGGATGTTGCCCAGGCTCTTGAACATGCCGTTGCCGTCATAGTCGGGAAAGGCGAGTTCCGCCGGCCCGACGACGCGCACGAAGCCCGGCATGCCGCCCTTGAACGAGCAGTCCGGCTGGCCTTGCGCGTCGGCGGTCGCCAGGAAGAAGAACGGGGCGCCTTCGATCAGCGCGCGGTCCTGCTCGGTGAAGGCATGATGCACCGTCTTCTCTTGCAGCCGGTCCGCCATGCGGCGGCTGTCGAACTGATCCTGCAGGCGGCGGTTGCCGTCGTGATACATCGCCGATCCGGTCACGGCGCGCCCCTGCGGCGCGAGGCGACGCGCTCGGCGAGCGCGGCGTCGTGCAACGTCGTGTCCTGGCCCGGCGGCGCGATGCGCACTGCATCCTCCAGGGTCAGGGTCTGGCGCCATTCCTCGGCCGGGCGCGAGCGGCCGTCCGAGCCGATCTGGTCGACGCACCAGTAGAACTCGAGATGATGGCCGTCGGGATCGAGGAACTCGACCGCGACCTGGCAGCCGGCGCGGCGGCGGCCTTCGAAAACGATCTTGGCGCCGTGTTTCTCGAGATGATCGCGGGCGCGGAACACCTCGTCCAGCGTCGCCAATTCGAAGGCGAGATGATGCAGCGTGCGCTTGGCCTCGCCCGCAGCCGGGGCGCCGCCGATCAATGCCAGGCAATGGTGGTCGCCGTTGCAGCGCAGGAACACCATGCCGCCAGGCATCATGCCGTCGGGGTAGATGTCGGAGATCTTGAAGCCCAGCACCTCGGTATAGAAGCGTTTGGAGGCCTCGAGATCGACGACGTTGACGACGGCGTGGCCGATCTTGCGGACGGCGAAGGGCGGGTTCATGGGCTACCTTTTCGATCGATGCTCGGCCATCATGGCGGCACGACGCTTCAGGGGGAAGGACACATGGCGAAATCGTCCAATCGGTTGTCGGCCAGCGAGGCCGTGCGGCGCATCGCCGACAAGCGGCTCAAGGCGCGCGACCTAGTCGAGGCCTGCCTCGACCGCATCGACGTGCGCGAAGCCCAAGTCCATGCCTGGGAGGCGCTCGATCCCGAGGGCGCACGCCAGCGCGCCGACCGGCTCGACAAGCGCAGCCGCCCGGTCGGGCCACTGCACGGCATTCCGCTCGCCGTGAAGGACATCATCGCCACCAAGACCATGCCCACGACCTGCGGCTCGCCGATCTACCGCGACCACGTCGTAGGCAAGGATGCCGCCTGCGTGACGCAGCTCGTGAAGGCCGGCGCCATCGTGCTCGGCAAGGCGGTGACCACCGAGTTCGCCGGCGCCCACGCCGGCAAGACGCACAATCCGCACAATCTCCGTCACACGCCGGCCGGCTCGTCGTCGGGCTCGGCGGCGGCGGTCGCCGACTTCATGGTGCCGGTCGGCTACGGCACGCAGACCGCGGGCTCGGTGATCCGGCCCGGCGCCTTCAACGGCGTGGTCGCCTACAAGGGCAGCTATGGCTGGGCCGACATGACGGGCATCAAGCCCTATGCGCCCAGCCTCGACACGCTGGGCTTCTTCGCCCGCGATGCCAACGACCTCGCCTTGATCCGCGCCGCCTATGGTCACGAGGCGGCCGAGCCGCCGCAGCGGGCGCCGCGCATCGGCCTGATGCGCACGCCATGGTGGGAGACGGCCGATGCCTACAACAGAAAGAACATCGAGCTTGCCGCCCGCACCTTGCGCGCCGCCGGCGCCCGCGTGCGCGAGTGGCAGGCGCCCGACACCTGGCTTGGCCTGATGCAAGCGCAGCACCGCATCATGACCCGGGAGGCCACTCGGTCCTACGCCCGCGAACGGCAGCGCTTCCCTCATCTGATCTCGCCGTCGCTGCAGGGCGCTCTGGCCGAAGGCGACGCGGTGAGCGGCAGGCAATACGCCGACGCCAAGAAGCGCAGACGTCTTGCCCTCGCCCAGCTCGCCGAGGCCTGGCAGAAGTTCGACCTGCTGCTGGCGCCCTCGGCCAAGGGCGAGGCGCCGTCGGGGCTCGGCAACACCGGCGACCCGATCTTCAACCGCTTCTGGACGCTTTTAGGCGTGCCGTGCATCGCCTTGCCTTTCAACGCCGGGCCGTTCGGCCTGCCGTTGTCGGTGCAGCTCATCGGGCCACGCGGCAGCGACGACCGGCTGATCGCCTGGGCGCGCTGGGCCGAGCGCAAGCTCGCGTGAGCCTGAAACTCGGCCTGATCGGCTTCGGCGCCATCGGCAAGCATGTCGAAGCGGCGCTACAGGCCGGCACCATCGAGAACCTCGAGCTGCTGGCCGCCTTGGTGAAGCGGCCGCGCGGCGCGGTGAGCGGTGGTCTGCTCACCCATGAGCCCGACCGCTTCTTCGCCCACGCCTTCGATGCGGTGGCCGAATGTGCCGGCCACGAGGCGGTGCGCACCCACGGCCAGCGCGTGCTGGAGCGCGGCGCCGACCTCCTGGTGACCTCGGTCGGCGCCTTCACCGACACCGCCCTGTTCGATCGCCTGCTCGCCGCCGCCAAGGCCAACCGCCGGCGCCTGATCCTGCCCTCGGCCGGCATCGGCGCACTCGACATCCTGAGCGGAGCGGCGGTAGGCGGGCTCGATCGCGTCACTGTCACGGTGCGCAAGGATCCCTCGGCCTGGAAGGGCACGGTGGCCGAGACCTTGGTCGATCTCGACGCGCTGAAAGCGCCGCACGTGGTGTTCGACGGGCCGGTCCGCGAGGGCGCCCGGCTCTATCCGCAGAACGTCAACATCTCGGCCGCCGCCGCCATCGCGGGCGTCGGTCTCGACGCCACGCGCGTGGTGATCGTGGCCGACCCCGGCATCACCACGCACATCGTCGAGCTGGAAGCCGAAGGCGCGTTCGGCCGCTTCTTCTTCCGCGAGGACGTGGCGGTGAGCGAAGAGAACCGCAAGACCGGCAAGCTGGTCGCCATGGCCATGGTGAAGTCGGTACGCCAGCTCGCCTCGACCCTGGTCGTGGCGGCCTGAGGCGGTCCGCGGGAATTTGCGCATTTTCCGCATTTTCCGCTACCCCCCCCTTCCGGCCGCACCATGCGATCTCGACGATCACGCGCGCCCGTACGGCCCGGGCAGCGGGAAAGTGGATCGGATGAACGATGAGAAAGAGCGGTAGACCGCCGGACCCTATCATAAACTTTAGTTCTAGTAAATAACTAAAGTTTCTGCCGCTGACTGCCAGCAGTGCTGTCACCCCCCCCCC
>VGCQ01000026.1 GCA_016870055.1 Alphaproteobacteria bacterium
GCATGGGAACCGGCCTAGATGGAGCAGCCGGAAAGCAGCGCGGCTGGCGAGGCATCGGCTCCACCGCTGCTGTCGATGATCTGGTACGGGCGCGGCAATGCCGATCATGCACGGGCCGCGCTGCAAGCTCTGCAGACGCAGGCCGTGCAGAGCTGTGAACTCGTCGTCGTCGACTGCGGCTCGAGCGACGACACGGTCGAGACATTCCGCGAAGCCGCCAAGAAAGATGCGCGGATCGTCCTGAGTTCGCGATGGAGCACGCCAGCCGGCGATGCCTTGCTCAGGGCGCTTCGCCTTTGTCGCGGCGAGTGGATCGGGGTCCTCCCGACAAATGGCGTCCTGAAGCCCCGCGCTCTCGAGTTGGCGGCAGAGTGGTCGGCTCGCAATCCGACGGTTGGCGCCGTCTGCACGCCGGGTTTCCTTGTCGATGCGCACGGTGGGAATTCAGATCGCATCGACATCGTGACCTTGATTTTGTCGACGGCGCGTCCCCACCTTCCCGCGGCGATTATCCGCCGCCAAGCCCTCGTGCTATCTGGGTTGGAACGCGAGGACTGGCTTCTCGACGCACTGGCACTCGATATCAGCTATCGACTAGCTGCTGATCACGGGTTGGCATTCGCGTCGGATGTCATAGCGGAGCCGGCCAAGCTCGACGACAATCATGGGCTGCCTTTTGATGTCATGGCCTCGATCGGCGACCACCTGGCCTTGGCTGACCGGGCGTTCTCGCGCGACGGTTTTTTTGGAACCGACCACGCGAGCCTGAGGCTCGAGTGCCAGGCCAATCAGCTTGCAATTCTGAGGACGCGTCTGGAGGCCGCCGGTCGTCACGACCTCGTGTTCCATGTGATGAGGAGAGCCGAACAAGTCCTGGCCGACTTCGATGCACTGCTCAAAGTCGATCATCGAGCGTTGCGAAGCCTTCAGCGACTGCTGGCGATACGAAGCAAAGATTTGGGCTTGCTTGACGGCTCGCTGCAGAAGCTTTTGCGCCATACCTGGGAGATGCGCCATACCTCGGAGATGCAAGATAGACTACCCATCCATATCGGCTATACAACTTGGAATATGCCCCTGCTAGGGCCTTGGATGAAACGCAAGGCTACCTACCAGACTCTGCCCGAGCCGAGCTATCACCCGCTGTCGCCTGGGCGCGATGCGCTGTTCGCCGATCTCTATGTGATGTTTGGCCAGCGCTACGAGGCGCGAGGCCAGGTTGACCTCGCTGTCGAAATGTGGAACCATGCTCAGCCGGCCGACAACATCGATATCGACATTATGGCCTGTCAGGCCATGCTGAAGAGTCCGGCTGCCAGCGACGCGGCCCTGGCCGAACGTCAGCGCAGGTGGGTAGCTCACCATCTGGGTGAGCGGCCATGGATTGCCTTACCGCGAAACAAGTCAGGCAAAATCCGCGTCGGATACCACTGCGCTTTCATGAGTGGCGATACGATGCGCTACATGATGGGCAACGTGATCGCCGCTCACGATCGAACAGACTTCGAGGTCTACGGCTATGCGCCGCTGCCGATCCCCGGAGATATCGAGCGGGGCTTCGATGCTTGGCGATTGACGCCGCCGCCGACCAAGGGCCTGGCACCGCCGAAATCCTACACCGACGACGAGTTCATGCGCTTGGTCCGTTCCGACCGGATCGACGTGTTCGTGGAGCTCACCGGCTTCTCGCCGGGCAATCGGTTTGGAGCGATGAGTCTGCGGTGTGCTCCGGTACAAGTGAGTTTTCTCAACCATACCGGTACCAGCCAGGTGCCGAACGTCGACTACGTCCTGAGCGATGAGATCTGCATCGCCACAGGATCCGAAGCCGAAAAGCACTACTCGGAGAAAATCTACCGGATCCCGGGTTGCTTTTTCTGCTTCGACTACACGATCCGCGACGATTCTCCGCCGATCGCGCCGCCGCCATTTGTCAGAAATGGCTTTGTGACCTTTGGCTGTTTTGGCAGCGGCAGCAAGATCGGAACGGCCCTGATCGAGCAATGGGCAAGAATCCTACGCCACGTGCCCGGCTCAGTCCTGCGCATACAGAATCCGCAGCTATCCGGCAGCGGAGAGCGGCGATACATGGCCGAACGCTTTCGGCAATTCGGCGTCGCCGCCGATCGCCTGACGCTGGAGGGCGGCGTGGATCGGCCGACCCTGCTTCGAGCCTACGCCAGCATCGACATCAGCCTCGACACCTGGCCGTACAGCGGTGGCAACACCATTGCGGAGTCGCTGTGGCACGGCGTGCCCGTCGTCACCTACCGTGGCGACCGTTTCAGCAGTGCCTATGGCGCCTCTCTTGTCACCGCCGGCGGGTGCAGTGACCTGGTGGCGCACTCCTTCGAACAGTATGTGAGAATTGCATCCGACCTCGCATCGGACGGTGACCGCCTCAAACGGCTGCGGCGGTTGTTGCGTCAGAGGTCGGTGGATTGCGGGCTCGGTGATTCCTGGAGTTTCTCGCGCAAGCTCGAACGGAGCTATCGCGATATGCTGGACCGACTGGACGGCGAGCGAGGGACAGGCGATCGGGCAGCGGACGGCCGGAAACATGTCAGCTAGGGAACTACCGACTTTGCAATCACCGGCCGGGGATGCCGGCACGCCGCTGTTTTCGGTGATTTGCTTCTGCAAAAACCGGGCATCGTTGATTCGCCGGAGTATCGACAGCGTCCTCAACCAGACCTATCGCAACCTGGAATTCGTTGTTCAGGACGGCGCATCGACCGACGGAACACTCGAAATACTGCACGAGTATGCGGCACGCGACTCGCGCGTGAAGATCGTCTCGGAGCCGGACTCCGGACCTGCGGAAGCGTACTGGAACGTGCTGCAACGCTGCAGCGGCGACTACATCGCCACCTGCCTGTCCGATGAGGAGCTGGTGCCCGACGCGCTCGAGAAAGCGGCGCGATGGTTTGCCGCTCAACCATCGATGGGAGCCTTCACGTGCGACGGGCACACCACCGACGCGGACGGCAAGATAACCGGCGCCTTCAAGGCCGGTGAGTTCGACTTCGTCGCCTATCTCTTCCTTCGCTACTGCCCTTTCTGGCCAGGCAGCTTCTTTCGGCGCAAGGCCCTGCTCGATATCGGCCTTGGCCGGCCCGACGGCTGGACCATCGGTTGCCTGGAATTCGAAATTTGGTGCCGCCTCGCGCGAGACCACGAGGTCCGATACGTTCCCGAGCTGATCTCGAAGTATGCCGTTCATCCCGGCCAGCTCAGCAACACGCCGGCAAACTTCTTCGAGCATATCGACAGCCGTCTCAGGTTGATCGAGAAGATGTTCGCGCCCGATGGTTTCTTCGGCGCCGAGAAGTACAACGAGTGGCGATACAGGATCAATCTCCGCTACGACATCTACCGTGACTACTGGTTCCACGCGTTGGAAGCGAAGATCAATCAACTGGCTCAGTTCGAGTTTCACGCCAAGGCGCACAAACTACCGCGGGAAGAGGCCGAGTTCGCCCGACGGATCGCCGACGTCAAGAAGCAGATCGTCGCCAGGTACGACCACAACATCGCTGTAGAGAAAGTCCCAGACCGCGATCCGAACATTGACGGCGAGACGAGGCAACAGCGCGTCCTCGCCCAGTTCTGGCATGGCTGGGAGGCCGTGACCGGTGTGCCAAGAGCTTCAACTGTCGACGATCCGACGCTGGACAAGAAGTTCAAGTCGTTTCGATCGACCGTCGAGCGCCAGCTCATTCGGGGTAGTCAGCCGCTGCACGACGCGCTGCGCCTTGCCGGGCAGCTCCAGATCAACGAAGACGCCGCCCCCGAATTCAAGCAATTCGCAGAGCAACATCGCGCGGAGCGGCTCGGGCGGTTCTACGACAAAACCGCAAGGATCTACGAATCTCGAGGGCAGATCAGCGAGGCCGTGGCGATGTGGCGACGCGCTGAAGTCCTGCATGACCGGGACGTCGATGGCCATGCTTGCCAACAAGCTCTGAAGGATCCGGCGGCCACCTACGAAAGCCTCGCGGCAACTCAGCAACGGTGGGTCGACGAGCATGTCCGGGTCGATCCAACGAGGATGAAATACGATTTCGCCGCCTTCGACGGCGGGAGAAAGCTGCGGATCGGCTATCACTGTTCGTTCATGGACTCCGACACGATCCGTTTCATCATGCGTCGTGCCATCGCTGCCCACGACCGCGACCACTTCGAGGTGATGGGCTATGCGCCGTCCGACCTGCCGGACGACATGCGCTCCGCCTTCGATGCAGTTCGCAATACGGGCGCCCTGTCGGACTCCGAGTTCGTCGACCAGGTTCGCCGCGACGGCATCGATGTATTCGTCGAGTTGACCGGCCTTTCACCCGGCCACCGCTATGGCGCCATGGCCGAGCGTTGCGCCCGCGTCCAGGTCTCCTACCTCAACCATTTTGCGACAAGCCGCATTCCTGCAGTCGACTACGTGCTGAGTGACGAGATCTGCACCCCGCCGGGGAGTGGCGCCTACGCCACTTTCACCGAAGCGATTCAGCTGCTTCCTGGGTGCCTCCTGCGGTTCGACTATACCGATGACGTTGCTTCACCGCCCGTGGCTCGACTGCCGTCTCTGGCGAACGGTTTCATAACGTTTGGCTGCCTGGGCAGGGCGGGCAAATTCAACACGCGCATTGTCGAGATGTGGGCCGAGATCATGAGCCGCGTCCCCCGCTCCAAGATCTTGCTGCAGCACCCTCAATTCGACCCCGTGGACAACCGCAGATACATGCGCGACCGCTTCGCCCGCGCCGGCATCGCGGCGGACCGCGTGATAATCCGGCTTGGCACGACGCGGCCAAACATTCTCGAGGCCTATTCCGAAATCGACATCTCGTTCGACACATGGCCGTACTGTGGAGGGAACACCGTCGCCGAGGCTCTATGGGCGGGCGTTCCGGTGATCACCCTGAAGGGTGAGCTGTTTTGCTCCCGCTACGGCGCTTCGCTGCTGCAAGCGGCATCCTGCCCCGAGTTCATCGCCAACTCCCGCGCAGAGTATGTGGATTTGGCCGTACGGCTCGCGGAAGATCAGGACCGACTGATCTACTACAGGGACAACCTCCGCCGCCTCTACACGGAGGGCGGCTTGAACGATTCCAGCGGCTTTGCTCGCAACCTCGAGCATGCGTACTTGAAGATGATGGCGGCGGCCGTTCGCTGACCACACCGCGGCGGGCCTCTGGAAAGACCCTCGACTTTCAGTCACTATGCCAACGCCAAGTTGGAGAGGTACTTGCCAGTAGCCACCAGCCCTCGTTCGGACCGCGTCGCCCCGCCGGCACCCGGCGGCCTGCCATCGGTTTGTCTGGTGACGCCGCCATCGGCATTCTTGCTCGACGAGCGCGTTTTCGTGAGCTTGGGAATTCTCAAGGTCGCCGCCAGCCTCGAAGAACGTGGGCACAAGGTCAACTTCTTGGATTTGTCGGGTATCGAGAACTACCTCGATGCCCTTGCGGACTATGTCGCAAGCTGCCGGGACGCCGCCATCGGCATCACCGCCACCACGCCGCAGCTGCCGGCCGTCATCAAGATCGCCGATCGGCTACGGGAGGTCCGACCCGACCTCAAGCTCATCCTGGGGGGCCCGCACGTCACGCTGGTCTATTCGGCGGTCAAGCTCGAACGGGCGAAGGGCGCCCTTGCCGGCCGTGCCCACCGCGCTGCCGCTCAACTGGAACAAAGGTTCGACGTGCTCTGCAGCGGCGACGGCGAAAAAGCGATTTTCGAAGCACTGCGACCCGATGCCCCCAAGCTGGTCGATGGTGACGATCCGAAAGGCGGTCTGTTCCTGTCCGACGACATGTTCACGCACAGCCCTTTCCCGGCGCGCCATCTCGTGGATCTGAAGACCTACAAATATTCGATCGACGGCCACAGTGCCACCAGCCTGATCGGCCAGCTCGGATGCCCCTTCAACTGTGGATTTTGCGGCGGCCGCAACAGCAAAAGCCTGCGCTTGATTCGCAAACGGTCCGTCGCTTCGATCCTGGCCGAAGTCGAGGTTCTCCATCGCAACCACGGCTACACAGGCTTCATGTTCTATGACGACGAGTTGAACGTCAGCAAGAGCATGGTCGATTTGATGAATGGCCTGACTGACATGCAGTCGAGGCTCGGCGTGGGGTTCCGCCTACGCGGCTTCGTCAAGGCCGAGCTCTTCACCGAAGAGCAAGCCATCGCCATGCGTCGCGCCGGCTTCCGCTGGCTGCTGTGCGGGTACGAGGCTGCCCATCCACGGATCCTTACCAATATCAACAAGAAGGCGTCGCGCGAGGACAATGACCGTTGCGTCGACCTCGCCAAGAAGCACGACCTCAAGGTCAAAGCGCTGATGTCGGTCGGCCACCCGGGCGAATCCGAGGAAACCATCGGAGTAATCAGTGACTGGCTGATCGCAAAGCAGGTCGAAGACTTCGACTGCACGATCATCACCACCTACCCCGGCACGCCCTACTACGATCTCGCCGTCCCGCATCAGACGCAACCCAACGTTTGGACCTACACCCAGCCGACGACCGGCGACCGTCTGCACGCTTACGAGGTCGACTACACGACCGAGGCCAACTACTACAAAGGCGATCCCGACGGCGGCTACCAGGCGTTCGTCTTCACCGACCATTTGAGCGCCAAGCGCATCGTCGAGCTGCGGGACCAGGTCGAACGCGAGGTTCGCAGCAAGCTGAACATTCCATTCAATCCGGGCGCGGTGGCCTTGCGATACGAGCATTCGATGGGCCAAGGGCTGCCGGATTTCATTCACAGGGCCGGCCAGGAAGAGACCACGTCGGGGCTGGGTAGCGCGCGGGTTACGCCCTGCACGACATACCGGTCGAGAACGGCCCTCTCTGCGTGATCCCGGGAAGCCACAAGTCGAACTATTTCTCGCCGTTCAAGGATGATGACCCGACCGCCGAGCCGGGCATGATCCCCCTCCCCATGAAGGCGGGGGACGCCATCATCTTCACTGAAAACGTCCGCCACGGCGGCTTTCCCAACTTGCTCGACCAGCCGCGCAAGACGCTTCACTTGATGTTTGCCCCGGTCTGGGTCGCGTCCCAGAGCCCGGTTCACTGGGACGAGCGGGTCTATGTCTCGGAGAACGCATGGGCAAGATACTCGGAATCGCAACGCCGTCTCCTGCCACCGCCGAGCACCGGCAAGGATCGGTTCTATGGCCAACTGAACCGCGCCAATGTACGGCTGGAGCTTGAAAATGCCCGCCTGCGCGATCAGCTGATCAATCTCGGCGCGGAAAGGGACGCCGCGCTGGCCGAGCTTTCCAGGCTCAAAAGCGGGCGCGCCGGACAGGGTGAGCGGATGGCCGAGCTCGCCCAATCCACAGAGCGGTCACCTTCGTTGCTGTCCGCGATAGCGAGGCCGTTTCGTCGCGGCGCCCACTGAGTTTTTTGGCGTCCATTCATGGCAATCACGCGTCACCTGGCAGAGTTGATCCTGCACGAGCACCGTTTCCGGCCGATCCGCGGTGATGCTCTGCTGCTGGGGCGCCAGGAAGTCTTCATGACTCCCGACGAGGCTCAGGCACTTGTTGCGCAAGTCGGATTGAACCAAGCCAAGGGCGCCTTCATCGACTACGACAAGCATCCCTCCCATCATGGTCAGATATCGGATGCATCGTTCTTCTCCCTGTTCTGCGACGCCACGGTGCGGGCCTGCGACGTCAGTGACTATGAGGGAGCCGAGATCATTTTCGATCTGACGCAAGGAGTACCCGACTCGCTGATCGGCCGCTTCGATTTCATCTACAACGGTAGCGTGTTCGACAACGTGTTCGATCCCGCCGCTTGCATGCGTCACGTCGCAAGGATGCTGAAGCCGGACGGCGTTGTATTCCACTACGAAGGCGCGGCTCACGCGTCGCCGGCCTACTTGAAATTCACGCCTGATTGGCTGTTCGACTACCATGCGGTCAACCGGTTCGCCGACTTCCAGGCCTACATCGTCACCTACGGCAATGTGCATGCCGACTCTTGGTCGGTCTACGAGTGGAACGCCTTCGTCGCCGACGACGACGCCGCGCCGCTCACGATGCCGATGCGGTTGGGCGACGAGGCAATGGTAGTCGCCATCGCGCAGAATGCTCCGACCGCCACGACCGAGCTCTCACCACTCCAGAACATTTACCGCGGCGGCGCACATGACGCTTACCGCGCAGCCCATCGGCGCTATGCCAAAAGCGCTCGCCGAGAGGGGCTTCGCAACGCCTTTCGGAAGGCCCCGCCACGACAGGCGCCACAGCCACCCGCACCATCGATGCTCGACGCAATCCGTGGATGGTTCGCCGGGCCGGCCCAGCCCCGTCCCGACCCGGCCCCTGCGGCAACCGATGTGGCCGGCCACACTCATGTCGGGTTGCTCGGAGCACCTCGCCCGTCGTGACGCGTCGGCGCGAAGAACGTGCTGACAATCTCCCCCAGATTGCCGCTGGTGAACGGCAAGACGCGAACGGTAGGAGGGGTATGCGCAGCGGCGGTCGCGGCACCAAACCGTTCACAACGTCGTTGAAGTAGTAGCTGAAGTCCGCCCAGTTGATGACATAGGTCGACGGCGTAATGCTCAGGCTGCTCTCGGTTGCATAGAAGGCATCGTTGAATCCATTGAGCAGAATCGACACGTCCGGTTCCAAGTAGCTTCCCATCGACACCATGAACTGCAGGTCACTATAGGTCATGCTGCCGCCATGACCGAAGTTGAGGACTTGGAAGACTACGCCAGGCTTGGCGCTGCGGTTGAGCATACGCTCGAGCTGAGATGTCAGGGTCTCGGTGCCGTCGCGCGCCCCAATTCCCATGGCGGTGCTGCCACCGTAGAGGTTGATGCGAACCATACCCGATGGCTTCTCGGGCATGACGTCGAGGGCCGCCGACCCGCCCTCATTGTCGATCAGGCCCAGGCGGTTCACGACATACGGCGTGCGCAACGCATCGATCGGCTGCTTTCCGCTCGTGTCGCGCCGGATCTGCGTCAGCGGCGCGAAGACACCCACCGAAAGGTCGCCGGCCGGCCGTGGTGCGGCAAGCGCTTGCGTCCATACGCGCTCGACGGCACCGCGAACCGGCAACGTAGCCGATGCAATGCCTACTGCGGCAGCGAACGAGACGACTTCCACGGCCAACATCGTGCCGACCACGATCGCCACGTAGGTCAATGCCTGCCGCAGACCACTTCTCGGCCCGGACATCTTGGCCGACAACCACCGCCAACCGCGTCGCCACGCCGGCCGGACCGTCGGCGCGGTGAACAGCCATACGAGTGTCATGACCGCGGCGAGCCACAGCAGCCGCCCTTGTTGGCGGCGCAGTTCCAGTCCATCTACCTCACGAGCGAGCCATGACAGGCCGTATGAATTGTCGTCCGCGATCCTCGGCCTGCTCCCGACGACAAGTCGGGGATCTGCCATCTCGACGATCTCGCCATGGGTGAATGAATCACCGCCACCGACCATCGGCGTCAACTTGCCCCCAGCCCATTCGGCCAAGGTAACCGAAAACAGCCGCCTTTCGGTGGTGACGCGGGCAATTGCCGTCGCCTCCGCGAGATGCAGGCGGAGGGTGATGCGCTCCGGTGAGCGCAGATAGACCTGGAAGGTTGCAGGTCCCGGCGGCATGGGGCGACCTTGACGGAAGATGTGCCCGTCGTCGTTGGTCGCTGTGAGCCGGAAGGCCCGGCTTGCGCTGCCCGAGGGACCATCGACACGACCGTCCAGTCGGGCGCCGTTCACAGTCCAATCAAAGGGAGCCGACGCTTGACCTGCGGCGAGATAGTCGATCGGAGCCGTGACGCGGAGGCCGAGATAGGCGAGCCACGTACAAACCGCGATGATCGCCAGAAGAATTCGCGGGCTCACCGGACCGCTCCTCATGGAATGCCACAAGCCCTCAGAGCAACGACGACCGAGACGACGGGCATCAGGGATGGCCAACTCGACTGCCGCGCCAGCTCCTGTTCAGTCAAAGAAAACACTCTGCACCGCGCCGAGCTTCTCCGTCTGTCCCACCTTTGGCGGCTTGGGCGGCGGGTTGCGAACATTCTTCGGCACGGCTTGAATCTGCTCCGGCTCGAAGACGTAGTTGTGACGAACCAGGCGATCGCACCCCGATATCCGGAGGCTGGAATCTATCGACTGGAAGAGCTTCATCTCGAAAATCGGGTAGTACATCCGATCGATGTCGTTGTCGGTGATGCCAAGCTGCGAAAGCCGAGAACGCTCGACAAAGATCGCGTTCCAGGTCGTGACCGCGGCGAGAGCATAGCCTTTTTCGGCCGCAAGCTCGATGAAGGCCCGCAAAGACGAGCCGTAGTTAACCTCGGGATCATCCTCCTGCACGAAGATCACGTCATTCGAGATACTCGGGTTGAAGTCCACCATGACGACCCGCGGCCGGAATGCGCGCAGCGAGTTCCAAAGATGGTAGTCGTTGCCTTCGACATCGATGCACAAAAAGTCGAATCGCTCCGCCACGCCAGCGTCATGCAACACCGCATCGAGCGTCGACGCGCCCGCCGTCGTGATCTCCACCTTGAGCACCTGCACACCGGCCTGCCCTTGATACGCTGCCCGAAGTGCCGGGAACGCATCGTCGTCCTTCTCGATCAACACGCCGCGCCATCCCTGCGCGTTCAGCAACGGCCACGTACAGCTGAAAGCCTTGCCATCATGGGCGCCGACATCGACACAACAGCCCTTGGATATGCCGAGCTTGTTGAAGATCTCGCCCAGGATCCCATCTTCACCGCACTCCGACGTGACGTTGCGCTGGAAGGTCAACAACCGGTTCGACGGCACACGCGACATGTCGAGCCGGCCGGCATGTTCGTCGAGGTAGGGATTGCTGTAGGACAGCCGAGGGCGGAAGACCCTCAACGCCCTGGGCAAGACCTGAATGTCGGCGTCTGCCATCTCGACATGCTCGAGCTTGCCCGACTGGTCGATTTGATGCAGCCAGATCAGCTTGCGGTTCCCTGCAAGGAAGAGCGTTCCGTCGTAACCCTGGAAGATCTTGGTCTCGTATCGCGACCGGAACATCGCGCTAGGACGATTGTCGGTGATGCCGAACAGACCGAAATAGTCGCTTCGGACGAACACCGCGTTGCCACCGACGACGCATACGAGTTCATAACCCTTCTCGCGCGCGACCTCGCAATCGGCCAGGAGCGACGCCGATGCAGCCCCCTTCTCGTCCAGGCCCTTGATGAAGCGCACGTCATGCGGAATGAACGGATTGAACTCGAGCATCACGACTTTGGGACGATACTTCTGAAAGGCCCGCCAAACGTGAAGATCATTGCCATCGATATCGACGATCAACAGGTCGAACTCGACGGGAATCGGCGTCCGCCCGAGGATCGCGTCCAGAGACGACGGGCCGGCAACGTCCACCCCCTCGTTGAAGTGGTAGACGTCCGGACAGCCTTTGTATGTTTCGACCAGCCGTTCGTACGCGCTCCGTATCGGCTCGATCAGAACCGCACCCCACTGCCGGTTCCTGATCAAGTTCCAGGTGTTTGAATGGAAATAGCCATCCCAGGCGCCGAATTCGACGCACCAGCCTTTGTCCACGCCGATACGCCGCAGAACTTCTTCGAGGACCCCGTCCTCGCCATCTTGGGAGGTGACAACTCTGGCATGGTTGGCCAGTGCATTGTTCCCGGCGATCTCAGCCGCCGCTTCGGTCGACAACGGAACAACCTCGAGGCGTCGAGTGCCGCTTCGGCTTGCGCGGCAGTGCCCGATGCTTGCCGCAGAATTGACTTCCGGAAGTGCGGCTTCGCTATGTGTCGATGCTCGACGAAGTACGCGCGAAATGAAGTCGGCTGCGCGCCGCACGGGATCGAATACTGACAAAAACCGTCTCTCCCAGCCTGCATTGAATGCGTCGAAAGCCGATGCTCGGACTGTTCGCTCTCGCTGTTCGATGCCGACAACAGTATCAATCCACCCGACGACAATCCACCGCGTTGAGCGGCCATGGCCGCGATGTGGTCAGCTCGCGGCGAACTCGCGCAGCCTCTTCCAGCGTGCCCTTTTCCACGGCATAGTTGCCTGGTCAACTCACGGGGCCGGAATGATCGACGCCAAACTTTCAACGTTCGCGCTGAACGCGGTGCGCCGCAGCATGCCGCTCGACCAGTGGGACAAGTTTGCCGACATCATTGTGAATGACCGGCGTGAGCGGCTTCGCAACTTCAGCAAGCCGGACCCCGACAAGAGCTGGTTCGGCTGCCTCGATCAGTTGCGTTCTCAGGGCTTCGTCAAGCTGCCCAGCACCTTGCCGCGCCCGACGGTCGACGCAATAACGGGATACTTGAAGGAAAATCCGGTTTACAAAGGCCCGCACGTTTTCGCCTTCGATGGGCGGGCACGTTCCTTCGACGAAGCGCGTGTCGACTACTCGATGGTCGGCTACCGATCTGACCAAGTCATCAGGGCCCCACACGTCGTCGATCTCTTCAATGACCCGCGACTTATCGACCTCCTCGAGGCCTATCTCGGCTGCGTACCAACGCTTTACTCCCTGAATGCGTGGTGGTCTTTCCCCGCAAACAAGCCGGAACTCATCTACTCCCAGTATTTCCACCGCGACATCGATGATTGGCGTTTCGTGACGTTGTTTCTCTATCTGACGGACGTCGACGATGCGAGCGGACCAACTCAGGTCATTCCAGGCACGCACACGCCGGCCGGGATGACGGCTCTGCTCCAGAAAGCCAAGTCACAAGGCCGCAAGGTCGAGGGTTTTGATGCCGCCGGTTCGTTCGTTTCGACGATGGGCGAGCAATACTCCGAAGAGGTCGAGCGTCTGTTCGGCGACCAGGTAGCGAACGTCGTCGGGCCGGCCGGAACCATGCACCTTGTCAACACCGTGGCCCTCCATAGAGGCCTCATGCCGACCTCCAAGCCGAGATTGATCATGTGGGCACGCTATGGTCTCGGGCCAACCTGCAATTCGTCGGATCTCGAGCATGGGCCGCTTTCCAAACGCCTGGTTCCGACTTTCATGGCCGATTCGCCGCGCAATCGCTTCGTCAATCGACTCCTGTTCGATTTCGACGTCGGTCCGGAATACTAGGAAGGCCTACCGAAGGCCAGACGACATGAGCACATCGTATCGCCGCCGGTACGGCAACCGACCGTCGGCGTCACTTGTGTTGATCGAACGCGCCTGACAAAGAACAAGGCGGAAAACCTGGATTCGGCGGAGTGTCGTCCATCATGGCGGTCAAGCGAGCTTTCATCACGGGAATTACCGGCATGGTGGGTTCCCATCTTGCCGAGTTCCTCTTGGAAAAGACGGACTGGGAGATCGTCGGCTTGTGCCGCTGGCGCAGCCCGCTCGACAACCTGTCCAACATCATCAGCCGGATCAACTCCAAGGATCGGGTCTCGTTGGTGTATGGCGATCTCCGCGACACGTTGTCCATTCGGGAAGCCGTCGCAGTGGCGAAGCCGGACTATGTTTTCCACTTGGCCGCCCAGAGCTTTCCGCGCACCAGTTTCGATTCGCCAATCGACACCATGGATACGAATGTCCAAGGCACGGTCCGCGTCCTCGATGCGCTGAGAACGATCGCCCCGAAGGCGATCACCCATGTCTGCGCCTCGTCGGAAGTCTTTGGCCGAGTGCCCAAAGAGAAGTTGCCGATCGACGAGGAGTGCACGTTTCACCCGGCATCGCCGTACGCCATCTCGAAGGTCGGCACCGACCTTGTGGGACGTTTCTACGCTGAAGCCTACGGAATGACGGTCATGACGACCCGCATGTTCACCCACACCGGTCCCCGCCGCGGTGACGTGTTTGCCGAGTCGACCTTCGCTAAGCAGATCGCCATGATCGAGCGCAACCTGATTCCTCCGGTGGTCAAGGTCGGCAATCTTCAGTCGCTGCGCACCGTTGCCGACGTGCGCGATGCCGTCCGGGCCTATTACCTGCTGCTGACGGTAAACCCGGTGGCGGGCGCCTACTACAACATCGGCGGCAGACACTCCTGCACTGTCGGGCAGATACTCGATACACTGATGTCTTTTTCGCCGCTCAAGAACAGCATCCGGATAGAAGTCGATCCCGACCGGCTTCGGCCGATCGACGCCGACCTGCAAGTCCCGAACACGGCCAAGTTCGAAGCACATACCGGCTGGAAACCCGAAGTACCCTATGAGAAGACACTCCGCGACCTGCTCGACTACTGGCGCGAGCGCATCGCGACCGAGGGAAACCGCTTCCTGACACGTTGACCTGTAGGCGCGGCCTTGAGGCGGCACAGCAAACTGGTATAGCTACGTCGATGTTCATGGCGATTTCGCGGACTCCGTACCGCATCTCATTCTTTGGCGGCGGAACCGACTATCCCGACTGGTATCTGAAGCACGGTGGCGCCGTGCTCTCGATGGCGATCGACAAGTACTGCTACATCACCGGTCGTCACATGCCGCCGTTCTTCGGCATCAAGCATCGCGTCGTTTGGTCGCACATCGAAACCGTCGGCGCCATCTCCGAGATTCTCCATCCTGCTGTGCGTGCCGGGTTGAAGGCGACCGGCTTCGACGACGATCAAGGGGTGGAACTTCACCATCAGGGCGACCTTCCTGCTCGTTCCGGCATCGGCTCCAGCTCGGCCTTCGCGGTCGGCCTGATCAATGTCCTGCACGCGATGCGCGGCCAGGCGATCTCGCGGGACGACCTCGCGCAGGCGGCCATCGATCTCGAGCGAAACCATCTGCAAGAGACAGTCGGTTCGCAGGACCAAGTCGCCAGTGCCTATGGCGGCCTGAATGTCATCAAGTTCCTCAGGAACGGTGCCATCGACGTCGAACCGATCGGTTTGCCGGACGACATTCGAAGGGAATTCGAGCGGCACCTCATGGTGTTCTACACCGGAACAAGTCGCCTCTCGAACTCCCTGACCCAGCAGTACGTCGACAATCTCGGCGCCAAAGAACGCAATCTGAAGACCATGCAGGCCATGGTCCCCGAAGCGACCTCGCTCCTGGCGCGAGCCGACTTCGAGGCGTTTGGGCGAATGCTGAATGACAGCTGGATGCTGAAGCGATCGCTTGCGGCGAGCATCAGCACCGGTACGATCGACTGCATCTACGACGATGCGTGTCGGGCGGGAGCGCTGGGCGGCAAGCTGCTCGGCGCCGGCGGATCCGGGTTCATGGTGTTCGTCGTTCCTCCGGAGAGGCAACGGAAGGTTCACGAAGCCCTGTCACATCTGATCAGCGTACCGGTCCGGGTCGACTTCACCGGTTCGACCATCATTTATCGGCAGGACGAGTAATCGCCGCCCTTTTCGTTTGGCCAGGAGCCCAATCGATGGAAGTGTTCCCGACAAAACTCAACTCCGTTCTGCTGATCAAGCCGCCAACGATCTTCGAAGATTTCCGCGGCCACTACGTGGAGACCTACAACAAGAATCTCTACTATTCGTCGGGTATTCCGATCGAGTTCATCCAGGACGACATTTCCGTGTCGGATCGTCACGTGCTGCGGGGGATTCACGGTGACGCCAAGACCTGGAAGCTGATTTCCTGCCTGTACGGCAGCTTCTACTTTGTCGTCGTCAACAACGACCCCGATTCACCGCAGTATCGCCGGTGGGAGTCATTCACTCTGTCGGACACAAACCGGCTACAGGTCCTGGTGCCGCCCAAATTCGGAAACGGTCATCTCGTCATGAGTGAACGCGCGATCTTCCACTACAAGCAAACCACCGAGTACGATCGGGCCGGCCAGTTCACTCTGGCGTGGAATGACCCGACGCTGAACATCTGGTGGCCGGTCAGCAATCCCATCGTGTCGGCACGTGATCAGGGACGCTAGAGCGGAATCCGACGAGATTGAACCGCTCACGGTTCAATCTGATCGGATTCGCGCGCTCGGGCGATGCTTGTTGCACCGGGCACAGTCCGCCCAGCTGATTCCAGCTGGGCGGACTGTGTTCTAGCTGGACGCCATGGCAAGCAACGCCGATAGCCTCCCACGGGCTTCGGTCTTCATGTTTGTGCGCAATGGCGCCGGATCGATCCGCCGAGCAATCGACAGCGTGCTGGCGCAAACCTACCGGAATGTCGAATTCATCGTACAAGACGGCGCTTCGACGGACGGCACGTTGGATATTCTTGCCTCCTACGGGGAGCGTCTGACCGTCGTTTCGGAGCCCGACCGCGGCCCGAGCGATGGACTGCTGCGCGCGCTCAATCGCTGTACTGGCAACATGATCGGATCTTGCCTTGCCGACGAGGAACTCCTGCCCGACGCCGTCGATCGCGCCGTACGCATGCTGCAACGCGAGCCGGACATCGGTGCCATTACCGGCGACGCGATCATCACCGACGTCGAAGGCAAACGGACCGGTTTCTGGCACAGCGCACCTTTCAACTTCATCGACTACCTGCTTTGCGACTACACGCCGTACTTTTGCTCCAGCTTCTTCCGCCGACGGGCCTTGATCGATGCCGGCCTCCTGCAACAATCGCGGGACACCGATTGCGTCGAGTTCGATCTGTGGTGCAGGCTGGCCGCGTGCACAAGGATAGAGTACGCGCACGGGGCTTTCGCCAAGTATGCCTCGCATCCCGATCAGAGCAGCAACAAGCAACGTGATGTAGCGGTGCATTTCGCGGGTCGCCTCAAGCGGATCGTCGCGATGTGCAGCGAGGGTGGGTTTTTCGGAGAAAGTCCGTTGTTGCGGGCCTTGTTCGTCCGCGGCCACACCCGGACGTTCCTCAATCATGCCATAGCCAATGGTCTTCCAGACGTCGCTCGGGACGTATGTCGGCTGGCCGAGGAGGCTTTGGCGCCGTTTCCACCCGCCTTGCTGGATGGTGGACCGATCGGCCAAGGCAGCGATCCTTCAAGCGCGCCGGCGCAGGCTGCTGGAGGAGCAAGGCCAACCTCGATCATTCAGCGCCTGATTGGAAAACGACGCCCGCTGTCGACCGGGCCACAGGGTCGGTCCGAGGCAGCCGTGCATTGGCCGCCCGTGCCAGCGCCGGTTGGCGACAAGGTGAAAGCTAGAATGTATGCTGAGCTCGCCCGTCGATATGAAGCGACCGGACGGCTTCGCGAAGCCCTCGACCTCTGGCGCGCAGCCGGCGCACTGAGCGCTCTTGACGGCCTCGATCGAGACGTACCGCCACGCAAACAACCACGCTATGAAGCCGGTTAGAGAGGCGGAACGAGGGAGCCCGGCCGATCCCCGCCCGCCTCTTCTTGCTCTAGGATGGAGAAGTCGTACGCGAACAAAGTGCCGTGAGGGCGCCGACCACATGGTAAAGTGTGCTGGCGGGCATGAAGCCGCCAACCGCGCGCCCGGTCTCGTCGAGGCGATCCATCCACCCGCCGGCCGGGCGCGAAACAAGAAATCTATTCAGCAGCGCTTCCGTCAAGATCGCGGCCTTGTCTGCCGCGCCCGGCCGACCACACGCCGCCTCTAGGATGTTGGCCCTGATCGCTTCCGTGACCGGCCACGCACGATGCGACGGAACGTGATGCCGCCCATCGATCAGCAGTTCATCGACGATCAAACCATGTCCATCGTAACCGAACGTGTCTGCATGATGATAGAGGGGGTCGACGAAGCGCTGCACGGAGTGACCGCTCAATCGTTCGTACCACCGTAGAAGATATATCCATTCATAGTGATGCCCGGGTTCAATGCGCCTCCCCGAGAGCCCTTCGGCCGGTGCGAGCGAAGTCGTGAAGTATTCGCCCAGAACCCCGGCGTCGGGCCTGAAGAAGCGTGTCGCGAAGAGGTCGAACACCTCGGACGCCAACGTCGAGTACTGCGCCTTGCCGGAGCACTCCCAAAGGGCGAGAAGCGCCTCAAAGAGATGCATGTGGGGATTTTGGCGCCGCACTCCACCGGTGACGGGTAGCTGCTCGACGAATCCGCCGCCTTCGGGAGCTCGCATGAAGCTATCGACGAACGCCAACGTTTCGTCTGCGACGGCAAGACTCTCGTCCTGTCCTGTTGCCGCGGCGTGTGAGGCCAACGCCAGTAGGACAAAAGCGTGCGCATAGAGGTCACGGCGCGCGTCATTGACGCTGCCGTCTCGACGAATCGAAAAAACCCAACCTTGTTGGTCGTCGCGCCGATAGAAGTCGCGCATCATCGACGCGTGGGCCTTTTCGACGAACTCGAGGGCGCTTGGATACCAGCCGTTGCGGGCAGCCAAGGCGTAGGAGTGGATTTGACGAGCCTGCGACATCAAGCGGATAGGGGCGTCAGGGACAGGTTCACCCTGCAACGTCAACCGTTCTTCGAAGCGGCACCGCTCGTGATCGAAACCGGCACCGGCCCACAAAGGGAAGGCCGAACGAGTAGCCCAATCGAGGAGAGCGGCGGCTGCTGCTTCGAGCCGTGCCGACATCAAGGTGCCCTAGACCCGCCTAGGTCGCCGCGAGAGTATCGGCAACGCGTTCGGAAGGGATAGCAGCCACGTTGGCGGAAAGCGGATCATCATCGCGGGGTGCCTCCAGGAGCCCGGTGACTGGCGAGAACACGAATATCTCGTATCCGAGATCCTTGCGCAGCGTGGTGAGCAGGCTGTCCGCGCAGTTGCCTTGGGCACGCAACGCCTTGTCGTTGATCTCGAGCAGCAACGCCGGCCGCATCGACTTCAACAGGGTCGAGGCCCCGGCAATCACCCGTGCCTCGGCACCTTCGACATCGATCTTCACGAAATCCACCCTCGACAAACCAAGCCGGGCGATCACCACATCCAGCGGCTCGATCGGCACACGCTCCAGGCTGGCGCGCACGACATCGTCGTGCGCGAAGCTGCCAAGCGTGTTGTGTCCGGCGTGTACGCCGTGCGCCAAGTGGAGGTCAGCCAGGCCCGACTGAGCACCGATGGCGGCCGGCACGACCGTCACGTTGTCCAGACCGTTTCGGCCAAGATTGCGCTGCAGATGGGCGCGCTCTCGTGAGCTCGGCTCGGCGGCGACGACGCGACCGGACGGCCCCACCCGGCGGGCGGCGAACAAGGTATAGTACCCATCATTGGCGCCGACATCGACAAACACCATCCCCGGCTTCAACACCTGATCCAGGAAGGCGAATTCGTTCGGCTCGAATGAACCGCATACATAGAGGCAGAGGCTGTTGTCGTTGCCGAGCGTCAGGTCGACCGTCGTACCGCTGTGCCAACGCACGGTGATCGGCACCGCGAGATCTTTCTCGCGGGCGGCCTCCCACAAGGCCCCGCGCCGGCAGGCGAGCCATCGGCGCTGGTCATAGTACTCCTCTGCAAAAACCCAACCGGGCCGAGGCCGCAGTCTCGGCACGCCCGGCGCCAGGCAGGCGGCGTATGCCGAGCCGATGGCGGGAGCGTTCACGATCAGCCAACGGCCGAGATTGTCCAGGTGATAGCCTACTCCGGAGCAAATCCGGTCCCAGGGCGTCGGGGCAGTGATCGATCGGCGAGCGGTCGTCATTCGTTGGATCGTTGCCCTTTCCTGCCTTGGCATTGCGCCGTTTTCGGCTAAACCACCGAGTGCCGAGCGTCAAGCGCGCCCGCATCTTGCCATAGTCCACTACTAAGGCATTGCCGATCCATTGCGGCCGATCCGGCGCAGAATATAATGCAACCTCCCTGTCAAGTCCCTCTTGCAATGTCAGCGCTTTTTCTTCGCTCCCTCGTCGTTCTTGCCGTCATGTTGCTTCCATCGTTGGCCGCCGCGCAAGGCTCGCGGGTGGTGGCGCGCGTCAATGACGATGCCCTCACCGACTTCGATCTTTCGCAACGCGTGCTGTTTGCAATTCGTACGACCGGACTGCAGGACAGCCCCGACCTGCGCCAACGCATGGCAGCGCAGATGCTGCGGCAGATGATCGACGAGAAACTGCAGCTTCAGGATGCCAAGCGACTGGGCCTGAAGGCTACCGACGGCGAAATGCAGCAGAGGCTCGGCGATATCGAGCGTGCCGCCGGCATGGCGCGCGGCCAGTTCAGGCAATACATTCAGAGTACCGGCGTCTCGTTCGACATCGCGGTTCAGCAGATCGAGGCGCAGATCGCCTGGAACAAGATCGTCCGACGACGCATCAGGCCGCAAGTAGACGTCTCCGAAGCCGAGATCGACGATGCGCTCAGCCGAGTGCGAGCCAACGTCGGCAAGACCGAATCCCGCGTCGCCGAGATATTCATCCCCGTCGACAGACCAGAATTCGCCGACGAAGCCAAGCGTAGTGCCGATCGCGTCGTCGATCAGCTGAAACGCGGCGCGCCGTTCGCCGCCGTGGCGCAGCAGTTCTCGCAAGGTGCAACGGCGCCGGCAGGCGGCGAGTTGGGCTGGCTGCTACCCGGAGCACTCGATCCGGCCCTCGATGCCGCGGTCGACAAGCTGCAGGTGAGGCAGTTTTCCGATCCGGTTCGCAGCGCGGCTGGATGGCACGTCCTGTTCGTGATCGACCGTCGGCAGTTCGCCGCAGCCAGGCCCGACGACGTGCGCCTCAACCTGACGCAAATGACCTTGCCGTTGCCGATCAATGCCTCGCCCGACGAGGTCAACCGGGCGACCGCAGAGGCCCAGAAGGCAATGGCGGGTGTACGAAGCTGCAATGACCTCCATGCCAGGGCGCGATCGCCGGAGCTCAAAGGGGCGACTTCGGGCGACTTGCAGAACGTCCGGGCGGGCGACCTCCAAGGCAATCCGCAGATGTTCGAGCAAATCCCGCGACTGAACGTCGGTGGAACGGCCGGACCCTTCCGGGTCGCCGAAGGGCTGCAAGTCGTCGCCCTGTGCGGCAAAGTAGGCGGCGACGGCCTGCCGTCCCGAGACGCCATTTCCCAGCAACTTCTGCTGCAGAAACTGGAAGCGGCCGGACGTCGCTACATGCGCGACCTCCGCCGCCAGGCCACCATCGACATCAGGCAGCCATGACGACGACCGCGCCGCTCGCCGTGACGATGGGCGAGCCGGCCGGTATCGGCGGCGAACTGAGCCTCAAGGCCTGGTCGAAGCGTCGCCAAGGCGACCGTCCCTTTTTCG
>VGCQ01000027.1 GCA_016870055.1 Alphaproteobacteria bacterium
CGGGTCTACGTCGCGGTGCCGCAGAACTACCTGCCGATGACGAAGGATGGTCTCGTCGCCGACGTCATGGTCAAGGAGTACCCGGATCGCGTCTTCACCGGGCGCGTCGTGCGAAACGCCGCGTCGCTCGACGTCACGTCGCGCACCATGCTGGTCGAGGTCGAGGTTCCCAACCCCGACGGCGTTCTGCTGCCCGGCATGTACTCGACCGTCCGTTTTCGCCTGGTCAATCCGACGCCGCCGATCGTGGTCGCCGACACCGCCATCATCGTGGTCGATACGGGTCCGAGGATCGCCGTGGTCGGCGTCGAGGATATCGTCCAGATTCGTCCCGTGCGACTGGGTAGGGATTTCGGCCGCACCATCGAGGTCGTGGCCGGTTGCTCAGAAAGCGAACGCATCGTCGTCAATCCCAACGACTTGCTGAGGAGTGGTACCAAGGTGCGCGTCGAAGTCGTCGCCCCGCCGAGGTCTTGATCGGTGAGGAGGGGTGCCGCCGTGGGAGTGGTCTGGCGTGCTTGTTGCCTGCTCGCCGCCCTGGTGTCGCTGGCCGCCTGCGATCCGGTCGGCCCCAACTTCGCCCGGCCGGAGGCGCCGGTCCCGGCGCAGTTCATCGAAGCCGGCCCGTGGAAAGAGGCCGTACCGCAGGACACCATCGCGCGCGGCGACTGGTGGACGGTCTTCGGCGATCCCGTCCTGAACGACCTGCAGGGCGAGGCGATCAAGCGCAACCCCGACCTGAAGGCGGTGGCGGCACGGGTTCTGCAGGCCCAGGCGATCGCCGGCATCTCGAGCAGCTATCTCTATCCCGAGGTCAGTGCCGGCGTGCTCTACCAGCGCTTTGCCAACAACTCGAACTTCACGATCCCGGTCGATTCGGCAACGGTCACTGCCAGCACCGAGACCATCTCCAATGCCTACAAGGCCGTGCCGCTCTACGCGTCCTATGAAATCGACTTCTGGGGGCGGATACGACGGCAGCGGGAATCGGCGATGGCCGAACTGGGGGCCGGCATCGCCGCCTACCAGACTGCCTTGTTGACGCTGAACGGCGACATCGCGCAGACCTACTTCGAGATCAGGACGGTCGACGAGCTGATCCGCATCCTGAACGACAGCATACGATTGCACCGTGAGACCTTCAGCTTGGTGAGAGCGCGACGGCTCGATGGTCTATCGAACGATGTCGCCTTGTCCGAGGCCGAGACCGCCTTGCGCACCATCGAGGCGCAGTTCCAGACGCTCGAAGCGCGCCGCGTCCGGCTCGTCAACAGGCTGGCGATCCTGACCGGAAGCAACACGGAAGGCTTTGCGCTCGCTACGCAACCCTTCGCCTGGGCGGTGCCGGCCGTTCCAGTCGGGCTGCCGTCGGATCTCCTGCAGCGTCGCCCCGACATCGCCAAGGCCGAGCGCGAGCTTGCCGCCTACAACGCGCGTATCGGCGTCGCCATCGCGGCGTACTTTCCGTCGGTCGTGCTCACCTCGTCGATCGGCTTCGAGAGTTTCGATCTGGCCACTCTGACCAATCCCACCAGCAATATCTGGGGCATCGGCATCTCGCTGCTCCAACAGCTCTTCAATGCGGGACGCATCAGCTTGAACGTCGAACGCACCAAGGCGGCATACGAAGAGCAGGTCGCGTTGTACCAGGCGCTGCTCCTCAGGGCGTTCCAGGAGGTCGAGACGGCGCTGGCGAGCCTCAGTCTGCTCAGCCAGCAAATTCGCCAGCAGCAATTGGCCGTGGACAGCGCCACCCGGACCGCGACGATCGCCTCGCAGCGTTTCAATCAGGGCTTGACCTCCATGCTCGACGTGCTGGTCGCGCAACGTGCGGCGCTCGCCTCTCGGACGATCGCCGTGCAGATCGCCAACGAGCAGCTGATGATCACCATCGCCCTGATCAAGGCGCTTGGCGGCGGATGGCAGGACCGCGCGCGACAGCTTCCGCAAGGATCGCGCAGCATGTGGGCGCCGCCGCTGAAGCAGTGATCGGCCGCGCCGCCTTCACTACGGCGCGAGCAACTCGTCGCCTTCCTGGCGCGGCGCCGGCCGCCAGTTGCGGCGCAGCAAGCTGAAGATCACCGGCACCAGGATCAGCGTGGCGATCGAGGCGAACAGCATGCCGCCGATCACCGCGCGGCCCAGCGGCGCGTTTTGCGAGCCGCCCTCGTTCAGCCCCAGCGACATCGGGATCATGCCGCAGACCATGGCGATCGCGGTCATGATCACCGGCCGCAGGCGGGCTCGGCCGGCGCTGAGCGCCGCCTGAATGGCGGTCTGGCCGCGCAGCAACTCGCCCTTGGCGAACGAGACGACGAGGATGCTGTTGGCCATGGCGACGCCTACCGTCATGATGGTGCCCATCAGCGACGGCACGCTGAACGTGGTGCCGGTCAGCAGCATCATCGTCACGACGCCGCAAAAGGCGCCCGGCAGCGCCATGATGATGATGAAGGGGTCGGACCACGACTGAAAGTTGATGACCATGATGAGGTAGACGAGGAGGACCGCCACCAGCAGCCCCTGGCCGAGCTCGACGAACGCCACGTCCATGGTGCGGCCGAGGCCTGCCATCTCGATCGTCACGCCCTTCGGGAGATCGGCCGACATCTCATCGATGATCTTCTGGGCGGCCGATACGACGGTTCCCAAAGGGACTCCGTCGATGTTCGCCATGACATCGAACGTGAGCATGGCGTTGGTGCGGGTGATCTCCGATGGGGCTCGAGCCCGGCTGAATTCAGCGACGTTGCCCAGATACTGAGTCTGCGCCGCGCCGCTGCCGGCGATCCGGAGATTGGCCAGCTCCTCCATGCTGCGCAGCTTGTCGAGCGGCGTCTGGACGACCAGGAAGTAGGTATGCCCGGACTTCGGATCCAGCCAGAAGTTCGGCGCCACCATCATGCTCGAGCTCGCCTCCATCAAGACGTTGCGGGCGATATCGTCTTGGAAGAAGTTGGAGATGGCACGGGTGTCGCTGGCCATCTTGGCGGCTTTGTCGCGGTCGACGTCGATGCGGATCGTCGGTTGATCCATGCGCTGCTGGATATGGATGTCGACGGCGCCGGGGACGGTCATCAGGCGGCGTTCGACCTTGCGTGCGATATCGTAGAGCACCTCGGGCTTGGACAGGCCCATGAACTTGATGTCGATCGGCGTCGGCAGGCCCTGGCTGAGAATTTGGGTCTGCATGTCGCTGGGTTGATAGTAGAACGTCACCTCCGGGAACTTTTCGTTCAGGACTTTGCGCGGTCACCGCATGTACTCCAGCGTGCTGTGGCGGCGATCGGCCTTGAGCGACATCAGGATTTCGCCGTCGGCCGAGCTTGCGGTGACATTGTCGCTCAACAGGATGTTGTTGGGTTGAGGAATCCCGATATTGTCCAGCATCACGTCGATGTCGTTGCCGACCACGGCGCGGATCTCGTCCTCGATGCGCCGAAAATAGGCGCCGGTCTCCTCGATGCGCGTGCCGGTCGGTACGGCGACATGGAGACGGATCTGGCTGCCGCCGACCGGCGGGAAGAAGTCGCGGCCGACCCATGGGACGGCCAGCACGGCAAGCATCGCGGCGACGCCGAACACCAACAGGATGACGGTCGGGTGGTGCAGCGCCCAGGCAAGCAGGCCGAGATAGCGCTGCCGGAACGCTTCGAAACCGCGCTCGAAGCCGGCATGGAAGCGCTGGAAAGCCGTCTTCGGCCGCTCCGACGCACTGTCGTGCTCTCCGCGCATCAGATGGTGGGTGAGCACCGGAACCAGCGTCCGCGACAGCAGGTACGACGTCGCCACGGCGAAGATGACGGCAAGCGCCATTGGCACGAAGAGGAAGCGCGGTGGGCCGGTGAGCAAGCCGACCGGCAAAAGCACGATGCAAATGCACAAGGTCGAGACGAAGGCCGGGATGGCGATCTCGTGCGAGCCGTCGAGGATGGCGGGAACCAGGGGCTTTCCCATGGCCATGTGCCGGTGGATGTTCTTCAAGGTGACCGTCGCGTCGTCGACCAGGATGCCGACCGACAGAGCAAGGCCGCCCAGGGTCAGGAGGTTGATGGTGTTGCTCGTCGCGCCGAGAAGGAAGATCGCGGCAAAGACGCAGATCGGAATCGAGACGATGACGACGATCGTGCCGCGCCAGCTTTCCAGGAACAGCAGGATCAGCAGTCCGGTCAGTCCAGCGGCGATCATGCCCTCGACCACGACACCTTGGATGGCGCCCAGCACGTAGGCCGACTGATCGAACAGGACGACGAATTTGAGGTCGGCAGGCGTTGGAATGTTCTTCAGGACCTCCTTGGTCTGCGCGATGATGTCGAGGGTCGACACTTCACCGCTCTTGCCGACCGAGAGGAAGACGGTCCGATGTCCGTCCAGCCGGACCAGGTTGGTCTGCGGTTGGTAACCGTCGCGGACATGGGCGACGTCGCCCAGGTAAACAAGCCTGCCGTTGTTGTTCTTGATCGGGAGGGCGTTCAAAGCCTCCATCGTCGGCAGGCTGTTGTTGAGCTGCAGGTAGTACTCGGTCTTGCCGATGCGGACCCATCCAGTCGGCAAGATCACGTTCTGGCCGCTGACGGCTTGATTGACATCGGCCGCCGTCACGCCCTGCGCCATCATGCGTTCAGGGTCGAGGTCGACCATGATCACGCGCGGTGCGCCACCCCACGGCAGCGGAATTTGTGCGCCTTTGACCGGCGCGATCGATTGGCGGACCGTGAACTGGCCGAAGTCGAAGAGCTGGGCCTCGGTCAGTTGCTGGCTCGCCAGCGCGACCAGCATGACCGGCACGCTCGACGGATCGTAGATCAGCACATAAGGCGGGTTGGTGCCGATCGGCAGGCGCTTCAAGACGGTCTGCTGCACGGCCGTCACTTGCGCCACGGCGCGGTCGATGTCGACGTTGGGGTGAAAGTAGAGCCGCATCACGGTGAAGCCGAAGATGGTGCGGGTCTCCATGCGCTTGATGTCGGCCACGAACTGCGTGGTGATGAACTCGGTCCACTCGGTGATGGCATTGGCCATATCGGCGGCAGTGAAGCCGGGATACTGAAAAAGGACCGATACCGTGGGTTCGCGAATCTCGGGGAAGATGTCCTTGGGCAGCCTTGTCGTCGAGGCGATGCCGCTCAAGATCAGCATCATCGACAAGACGACGAACGTGTAGGGCCTTCTCAGCGCAAGCTTGACGATCCACATGCCGGCAAGGACCTACTCAGAAGCGCATCGTGACGGCGGCCGGACATGATCTCGGGCAGAGGACGACTGCCTCGAACGGTCGGTGCAAACAGTGGATCGGCGCAATCAGATTGAAGCTCCCCCGGGTCGCCATGGGGCTATGCGATCGATAGGGCGTCAAGCACCAAGGCTTGCGGGCGGTGGCAGCCCGGCAGCCGCCGTTCTCGCTCGCAGCGCAGCCTCGCGCGCCATGCCGGCGCAGAGTCCGGTATAGGCGGTCGGATCCAGGAGTCTGTCGATCGCGCGCCGGTCGAGATGCTTGGTCAGTCGCCGGTCGGAAACGAGCAGATCGGAGAAGGGCCGGCCGTCGACGAACGCCGCCTGGGCGGCGTCGTAGACGATGTCGTGCGCGTGCTGGCGGCCGATCGCGCTGCCGAGTTCGAGCATCACTGCTTCAGCCATGATCAGGCCGCCGCCCAAATCGAGATTGACGCGCATGCGCTTGGGATCGACACGCAGGCCGCGCATGATCTCGCCCAGCCGCGCCAACATGTCGCCCGTGGCGATGCAGGCGCGCGCCTCCGCGCCGTCCATGATCAGAGTGGTGGTGCGATCGGCCTCGTGCTCGGTGGTCATGGCTTCGAGCGCCAACGGCACCTGGGCACGCACGTCGGCGGCCGCGGCGATGACGTCTTGGCAGAGCTTGGGATTGCGTTTCTGCGGCATCGTCGAGCTGCCGACCGTGCCGGGCGGCACCGGCTCCTCGACCTCGCCGAACTCGGTCTTCATCAGGGTGTAGATCTCGCGGCCGATCTTGCCGCCGGTCGCGGCGAGCAGGCCGAGGATGCAGATGTTCTCCGCCAGGTGATCGCCCAAGGCCCGTGAAGGCACGGCCATCGAGCCGAAGCCCAGCAGCCGGCCGATGGCTGCCTGCACCGGCGGTCCCTGCTTGCCGAGCGACGCGAAGGTGCCGGCGCCGCCGCCCAGCATGGCGACGAACAGGCGAGGGGCGGCCTGGCGCAGCCGCTCGACATGCCGCAGCAGCTCGTCGATCCAGACGGCGACCTTGTAGCCGAAAGTGGCCGGCACGGCGTGCTGTCCGTGCGTGCGACCAGCCATCGGCATGTCGGCCGTGCGCTCGGCCAGGCCTGCCATCGCGGTCAGGATCTCGCCGATTTGGCCGAGGATGATGGCATGAGCCTGGCGCAGCACCAGCAGGTCGCCGGTCTGGGTGATGTTCTGCGTCGTGGCGCCCCAATGCACCCAGCCGCCATGCGGCTCGCCGACGATGCGGCCGAGCTCCCAGACCAGCGGCACCAGCGTATGGCCGGTGCGGGCGAAACCTTCCTCGATGCGGTTGCGATCCATCAAGCCGAGCTTGGCCTTGACGGCGATGGCTTCGGCAGCGGCAGCGGGAATGATGCCGAGCTCGGCCTGGGCGCGCGCCAGCGCCGCTTCGACATCCAGCCAAGCCTGCCAACGATTCTCCTGACGGTAGAGAGCGCGAAGGCCAGGATCGGCGACGCGGCTGGCGGTCGGTAACGTATCGCCGGTTGCGGTCACGGTGAAACTCCGTCCTGCGAGTGCGAAAGCGTCATCGTGCCCCGGCAATCCTGGCAATTCAAACCGCGTTGGCGCAGGCTCGGTCTTGCAAGAACCAGGAGGGCGCCGTGGCCGGTGATGTCGACACCCTGACCAGGAGAGCTGCCGCGACGTCGCCGGTCGTGGAGACGGCATCAGGTCGTATCCGCGGCGTGACAGCCGATGGCGCGCACGCCTTCAAGGGCATTGCCTATGGCGCATCGACAGCCGGCTCCAACCGGTTCATGCCGCCCAAGAAACCCGAACCGTGGGCCGGTGTACGCGACGCTGCGGTCTATGCCGGCCGCTCGCCGCAAGCCGCCGCCGCGCCGCAGCGGCCGGAGCTGGCGACGGTGTGGGGGCCGGTCGATACGCTCCCGGTCGGCGAGGATTGTCTCACGCTGCACGTCTGGACGCCCGGTCTCGACAATGCCCGGCGGCCGGTCATGGTCTGGCTGCATGGCGGGGCGTTCTCCTACGGTTCGGCGAACTCGCCGCGCTACGACGGCATCCGGCTGGCTCGCCGCAACGATGTCGTGGTCGTGGCGGTCAATCACCGGCTGAACATCTTCGGCCATCTCGATCTCTCGCAACTCGGCGACGAGCGCTTCGCGCAGTCCGGCAATGCCGGCGTGCTCGACCTGGTGTTGGCGCTCGAATGGGTGCGTGAGCACGCCGCCCGCTTCGGTGGCGATCCCGCCAACGTCACGATCTTCGGCCAGTCCGGTGGCGGCGGGAAGGTGAGCGCGCTGCTGGCCATGCCGCGCGCCAAGGGCCTGTTCCACAAGGCGATCGTGCAAAGCGGCGCCAGCGTGCGCTTCGCCGAGCGAGGGCGCACGACGCGGCTTGCCGACGCGGTGCTGAAGCAGCTCGGCCTACAGGCCGATCAGCTCGGCGCTCTGCAAGCCTTGCCGCTCGTCCGGTTGCAGGAAGTGGTGGCGCCGGCGCAGGCAACGCTGCCGCGTCCGCGGCTGCCACTGCTCGATCGCTACAATTTCGGACCGGTGATCGATGGCGACCTCTTGCCCGGCCATCCCTTCGATCCCGCGGCGCCCATGATATCGGACGACATTCCGGTCATGGTCGGCGGCACCAAGGACGAGTCGGCGATCTTCCTCGCGCCCGACGATGCGGTGTGGAACCGCACGATTTCCGAGGAGGAGGTGCGTCGACGCGTGGCCATGGTGGCCGGCGATACCGCCGACCGATTGATCGCCTACTACAAGCAGCGCGACGCCGCCGCCAAGCCAGCCGACCGGCTGATCACCATGCTCAGCGCATCGAACTTCCACGTGCGCTCGCAGCTCCTGGCCGACCGCAAAGCTTCGCGCCGCAAGGCGCCGGTCTGGATGTACAGCTTCGACTGGGAGACGCCAGCGTTCGGCGGGCGGTTGAAGTCGTCGCATTCGGTCGAAGTGCCGTTCGTGTTCGACACACTGCACGTGATCGGCGAGGGACATCGCAAGCCCGGCGCGCAGGCGCTGGCCGACCGTGTGTCGAGGACATGGGCGAGCTTCGCCCGCAACGGCAGTCCCGCCAACGAGTCGATCCCGTCATGGCCGGCCTACACCGCAGAGCGGCGAGCCGTGATGCAGCTCGACGACACCTGCCGTGTGGCCGACGATCCCGACGGTGAGGTACGGGCGACGTGGAGCCAGGTCGCGACCGGCTGATCGCGATCGATGCCGCCGATCAGTTCAGGTCGGCGATCGGCACCGACGGCCGACGGTCGGCATGCGCCGCCACCAGGCCCTTCGCATCGGCCGCGCGGCCGGCCTTGAGATAGGCGGCGATCAGCGTGTTCTCGATCAGGTCGCGTTGCGCACGGCTGCCGCCGATGCGCACGGTTTCGGCGAGTGCGGTATCGAAGATCGCGATGGCCTTCTCCCAGTCGCCCTTGCCGTAGGCGGCGAGGCCGCTCGCCAGCCGCGGCACCACGATGCCGGCGGGCGAGCGGCCGGACGCCGCGCGCTGCTCGAGCTCGGCTGCATAGGCTGCGGCGCCGTCACGGTCACCGGCCGCGACGGCGGCCAGCGCGCGGTGAACGTCGACGAAGGCAATGCCGGGCTTGGGAAAAGACTTTTGGCCGTAGGCATGGACTTCGTTCCACAAGGTCGGCCGGCGGGCTTGGCCGGCAAGCTCGGCCCGCCACAGGAAAGCCGGCGCGTCGGTCGCAACGTTGAGGGCGGGGCCCCAGGCGCCGCCGGGATGGACCTGCGCCTGGTAGACGCGCCAGGCGCGATCGGTGTCGCCGAGGATCAGGGCGAACATCGCGACATGCCAAGAGATGTGGCAGTGCATCAGCCCCTCGCGCGCATAGCCGGGCAGCCAGGAATCGAGATAGTCGAGGCCGCGGCGATCCTCGCCGCGCTCGTAGAGCACATGCGCTTTGATGTGTGCGCCGTGGGCGTTGCGCGGATTTGCGCTCATGCTGCGCTCGATCACGTCCAGCGCCTCGTCGAGGCGGCCGACCTCGCAAAGCGCGAAGGCATGCACGGACTGGAACCACCAATCGTCGGCGAGATGCGGCTCGAGCGGATCGAGGAATTCGACTTGCTCGGGCTCGCGGCCCTGGCGGCCGCTGAAGCCGATCAGGCCGAACACGCCGGTGGCCGGCGACGCGACCATGGCGTCGCGCGGATGGCGTGCGAGATGAGCGCGAGTCGCGGCCAGCGCCTCGACCGGCTTGCCCTCGATCGCCAGGCAGAGCGCATCGACGTGGCTTTGCTCGCGATCCGTCGCTTTGGCGGTCAGCCCGCGCGCGTGGGCTGCCGCCTGGCGCGCGCCGGGCACGTCGGCCATGAGAAAGCGAGCGCGGGCGAGCGCAGCGTGCGCCACAGCGAATTCGGGGTCGGCTTCGACGGCACGGCCCAAGTGCGCCTGATCGCCGTGTACTGCCGACAGCAGGCAGTCGACGCCGGCAACGTAGGCATCGCGCGCAGCGTTTGACGATGTACTGATCGCAAGCCCGTATCGATCCGCAAGCATGAAAGCCGTTCCCTCTGGTTGGATGCCGATGCTATTGCTGTCGCCTTCTTCTGATGCAGGAGGTCCGGTGTCCAGCGAATTGAAGGGCAAGGTGGCGCTCGTGACGGGCGCGAGCAAGGGCTTGGGCGAGGGGGCGGCACGCGCGCTCGCGACCGCGGGTGCGTCGGTCATGCTGGTGGCACGCGACGGCGCGCTGGTGGCGGACGTGGCACGCGACATCGCAAGCAAGGGCGGTCGCGCCGCGGCCATGGCCTGCGACGTGTCGGATTATGCGGCGATCGAGACGGTCGTGGCGGAGACCAAGGCGCGGTTGGGCGGCCTCGATATCTTGGTGAACAACGCCGGCGTCATCGAGCCGATTGCCGAGCTGGCAAGTTCCGATCCAAAGAGCTGGGCGCAGAACATCACCATCAATCTGGTCGGCGCCTATCACGTAGTCCGCGCCGTACTGCCTTACATGCTGGCCAAGGGCGGCGGCACGATCGTCAACGTCTCGTCGGGCGCGGCCTACCGTCCGCTCGAGGGCTGGAGCGCCTACTGCTCGGGCAAAGCCGGGTTGGCGATGATGACGCGCGCGATCGAGCTGGAGACCAAAGGCAAAGGCATCCGCGTCTTCGGCTTTTCGCCGGGCACGATCGACACCGACATGCAAGTCAAGATCCGCGCCTCGGGCATGAACATGATCAGCAAGATCCCGCGCGCCGACCTGTCGCCGGTCGAGCACGCGGTGCGCGGTCTGGTCTACCTCTGCACGCGGGCCGGCGACGACCTGATCGGGCAGGACGCCTCGATGCGGGACGAGGCTTTCCGAGGCCGTATCGGGTTGGCGGCCTAGCGGCATCGGCGCTACGCTGGCCGGACGAGGAGGGCGAGACGATGGCGGATGGCGGGATATTGACGAGGACCTGGACGCAAGCGGAGATCGATCAGCGCGTTTTCGATCTCTACGACGAATATTGTCACGGCCGCATCGATCGGCGGGTCTTCTTGACGCGCGCTGCGGCGGTCACAGTCGGCGGACTCGCCATGGCCGAGGCGTTGCTGCCGCAATACGCGCGGGCGCAGACCATCTCCTTCACCGACCCGCGCATCAAGGCGCGCTACGTCACCTATCCTTCACCGGGCGGCAGTTCGGGGCAGATGCGCGGCTATCTGGTGCAGCCGGCGGGCAGTGGACCGTTCCCGGCGATCCTGGTGATCCACGAGAATCGCGGCCTCAACCCCTATATCGAGGACGTGGCGCGACGCGCGGCGACCGAAGGATTTCTGGCGCTCGCCCCCGATGGATTGTTTCCGGTGGGCGGCTACCCCGGGAACGACGACGATGGCCGCGCGCTGCAGGCCAAGCTCGACCAGGCCAAGCTGCGTACGGACATGGTGAACAGCGCCCGCTACCTGAAGGCCCATGAACTGTCGACCGGCAAGCTCGGGGCCACCGGCTTCTGCTGGGGCGGCGGCACGACCAACTTCCTTGCGGTGACTCTGGGCGGCGATCTGCAGGCGGCGGTGCCGTACTACGGGGCGGCCGCGGAGACGGCATCGGTGCCGTCGATCAAGGCACCGCTTCTGCTTCAGTACGCCGAGACCGACGAGCGCATCAACGCCATGTGGCCGGCCTTCGAGGCGGCGCTGAAGGCCGCCAACGTGCCCTATCAGATGTACATCTATCCCGGCACGCAACACGGCTTCCACAACAACTCCACGCCGCGCTACCAGGAGGCCGCGGCGAAGCTCTCTTGGGAGCGCACGATCGCCCACTTCAAGAAGTACGTGGCGTGACATCGCGCGTCGGACAGCAGACGGCGTGAGCACCGAAAGTCACCGCCGGATTTCCGATGGCCTGTTCTATTGGGTTGCCGGCGGCTGCGGCTTCGTTGCCGGTCTCGTCGGCGCGGCCTTCCATTTCGTCGTCAACGCGCTGCTCGAGTGGCCGCAGTGGCTCGCCGATCGCCTGGGCACGGGGCTGCTGGCGATCTCGATTGCCGCGGCGATCGCCGCCGCCAGCGTCACCTTCGCCTATCTGCTGACGCGCCGCTTCGCACCGGAAGCGGCCGGCAGCGGCGTGCCCGAGGTCGAGGGCGCGCTGGAGGGTGTGCGTCAGGTTCGATGGCGGCGTGTGCTGCCGGTGAAGTTCGTCGGCGGTGTGTTCGCGCTGTCGTCGGGGTTGGTGGCCGGCCGCGAAGGTCCGACCATCCACATGGGCGCGTCGATCGGCGCGGCGTTCGCCGAGTGGCTGCGGCTGGACAAGGTCGATCTGCATGCGCTGTTGGCGGCCGGCGCCGCTGCCGGCCTCTCGGCGGCCTTCAACGCGCCGTTTGCGGCCGTCTTGTTCGTCATCGAGGAGACGCGCAAGCAGTTCAACTACAATCTCCGCTCCTATGTCGCGGTGATCGTCGCCTCGGCGGGCAGCGCCTTCGGCATGGAGCTGGTCGGCGGCACCGCGCCGCCGCTCAGGATCGACGTCGGAGCGGTGCCCTTGCTCCTGTTGCCGGCGTTCATGGTGCTGGGCGCCGGCCTGGGATTTCTCGGTGTGGCCTTCAACAAGTGCCTGATCGTGGCGCTCGACTGGCGCGCGAAAGCCTTCGCTCGGTTGCCTGTCCTTTATCCTGCTTTGGTCGGCGCCGGCGTCGGCGCCTTGTGGTTCGTTCTGCCGATGGCGGTGGGCGGCGGCGAGGGCATGATCCCGACCTTGCCGATGGCCGGTTGGCCGCTTTCCTTGCTGCTTCTGATCGCCGTCGTGCGCTTCATCGGCACCATGGCGAGCTATCCAGTCGGCGTGCCGGCCGGAATCTTCTCGCCCTTGCTGACGTTCGCCACGTCAGTAGGCCTGATCGCCGGCCTGCTGTTCGAGATGGCGTTGCGGCAAGCGGGGTTGCCAGTGCCGCCGCTGCTCGGGCCGAGCTGCGCGGTAGCCGCGATGGGTGGGCTGTTCTCCGCCAGTATTCGCGCACCACTGGTCGGCGTGGTGCTGGTGGTCGAGCTGACCGGCAGCTTCGACCTGATCCTGCCGCTGATGGTGACCTGCGTGACCGCCCATGTGGTTGCCGAGTGGCTGGGCGGCCGCCCGATCTACGAGGTGTTGCTGGAGCGCACGCTCCGCTCGGCAGGCCGAGCGCCGCATGGGCCCGTGCCATCGGCGTCCTCGCCCGTCGGCATCGACGGCGGTTCGTCGGACGGCGTGCGCCGGTGACCGGGGTCCGATGATCGCCGGTTACGACACGCTCGACCTGCTGCTCGGCCTGGCGGCCGGCCTGGCGTGCGGCTTCCTCAATACGGCGGCCTCCTCCGGCTCGGTCGTATCGTTGCCGATCATGATCTTCCTCGGCCTCGACGCGGCGTCGGCCAATGCCACCAATCGCCTGCCCGTGCTGGTCGGCGCTGCCGCTGGCGCGCTCGACTTCGCAGGCCGCAAAGCGATGCCATGGCGGCTCGCCTTCAGGATTGCGCTGCCGACCACGGCGGGCAGCCTGATCGGCGCGGGCATCGCCGAGCTGGTGCCGCGCCGCGACATGGGGCTGGTGGTGACGGCCGCCGTCCTCGTGGCGATGCTGCTGCTGTTCAAGAACATCAAGAAGGCGATCGAGCAGGCCCAGGACCAACCGATTCGGCTTGGCGCGCGTGAGCTCGCGCTGTTCTTCGGCACCGGCATCTGGCTCGGCTTCATCGTGTTGGGCGGTGCCACCTGCATGCTGCTGATCTTGACTTTGGCAGTGGGTTTCGACCTGCCGCGCGCCAATGCCGTCAGGGCGGCGGCGCTGGTGCCGGTCACGCTCGTCTCGATGGGCGTCTTTGTGGCGAGCGGCGACATCAATTGAGTTCTCGGCGGCGTCTTGAGCCTGGGCAGCATCGCCGGTGGCATTCTGGGAGCGAGGCTATCGCTGTCGGCGGCCGCCAAGCGCTACGTGTTCGTGGTGCTCGTCGTCGCAATCTCGGCCGAGTTGCTGCAGCTTGCCTGGCACTACGTCGTCAACCCCTCCTAGCGGCGCGGCCGACGGTGACCTTCCCGGGCTCGACGCGGCGACGGCCAACGCGACGAATCGCCGGCCGGCGCTGCTCGCCGGCGCCAGTGGCCAAACAACATTTCTTCGTGATGCTGGCCATTGCCATATCGGCCGAGCGAGTGGAACTCGTTTGCGCCGTTTCTTCGAGTTGATCCAGGGGGTGGCATGTTCGGTCAGGAGGTATGGGTTGTCGCAGCCGCGCTGGTCGCGGGTGCGGCCTGTGGCTTTCTCAATACGGTGGCATCGTCTGGTTCGGCAGTGTCTCTGCCGATGCTGATGTTGGCAGGTCTCGATCCCATCACGGCCAATGCCACCAATCGTATCCCAGTGCTGCTCGGCTCCCTCTCGGCGACTTGGAGCTTCAGCGTCAAGAAGGCGCTGCCTTGGGGGCTCGCGCTCAAGGTCTGCATTCCGACGTCGATCGGCGCCGTAGTCGGGACACGCCTGGTCGAGCAGTTTTCCAAGCGCGATGTCGGCATCATCATCACCGCGGCGGTCCTGTTGGCGCTGGTGCTGCTGTTCACCAAGGTGAAGGCCGCCCTCGAGCATCCAGCTGTCCGGCCGCTGCGTTTCGGCCTGCGTGAGGTCTTGCTGTTCTTCGGCGTCGGAGTTTGGCTTGGCTTCATCGTTCTCGATGGCGCCACCTATTTGCTGATGGTGCTGACGCTCGGTGTCGGCCTGTCGCTGGTACCGGCTACCGCGGTCAAGAGCGTTGTCCTGGTCGCCTCGACTTCGGTGTCGATGGCGATCTTCACCTACCACGGCGAGATCAACTGGACGCTGGCGATACTCACCGGAATCGGCAGCATCGCCGGCGGTGTGGCCGGTGCGCGTTTCACCATGTCTCCCAACACCAGGCGCTATATCTTCTGCCTACTGGCCAGCACCATCTTCGCCGAGGTCATTCACCTGTCGGTCCACTATGTCTTCAAGACCGGTTGACGACGACGGAACTCGCCAGTCGACCGTCATTCGAGAAGCTCCGGCACCACCCAAAGGGCCGGCTCGCCGCGCGCCACGCGCTGCACGTTGTCGAAGCCGTTGCGCAGGCGAGTGACGTTGCTCTCGAAGGTCGGGCCGGCGAGATGGGCGGTCAGCACGACGTTGTCGAGCTTGAGCAGGGGGTTGTCGGGCGGCGTCGGCTCCTCGTCGAACACGTCGAGGCCGGCACCGAACAGCTTGCCGGCCGACAGCGCGGCGGTCATCGCCTTCTCGTCGATCACCGGCCCGCGCGACGTGTTGACGATGATCGCCGAGGGCTTCATGACGGCAAGCTCCTGCGGGCCGATCATGTGCTCGGTCGAGGCGTTCAGCGGCACGTGCAGCGACACGATGTCGGAATGGCGCAGGATCTCGGGCAGCAGCCGGAAGCGAACGCCGAGCGCGTCCTCCTCTTCTTCCTTCAGTCGCACGATGTCGTAGTAGTGGACGGTCATGCCGAAGGCTTTGGCCAGCCGCGCCACTTTCTTTCCGATGGTGCCGAGACCGATGATGCCGAGCACCCGATTGCGCACTTCGTGGACGGTCGGCGGCTGGTTGCCGTGCCAGCGCCCGGCCGTCACGTTGGTGTGCTGGGTGATCAGCCGGCGCGACACCGCGAGCATCAGCAGCATGGCGTGCTCGGAGACGGCGACCGAGTTGGCGCCGCCATTGTTGCAGAGCGGCACGCCGCTCCGGCGCGCCGCAGCGAGGTCGGCGCGGTCGTAGCCCGCGCTCAGCATCTGGATCAGCTTGAGCTTGGGCGCGTCCTTGAAGAGCTGCGGCGTCACGTACTGCTGGATGAAGCCCACGAAGTAGTCGGTGCCCGGCAGGGCCGCCTTCATCTCGGGGGAATTGTGACCGGCCTTGACGATCTCGAAGCCTTTGGGGGCGAGATCGTCGACCATGGACAGCGTGTCCTTCGGCCCGACCACCAGAACGCGTTCGACCATCACAATTCCTCCGCAGCAACACGATGACCCTCGAGGAGCGCGGGCAAGCGCCCGGGCTCGGTGCGACCCCAGCCGCACTCGGCCGACAGGCCGAAATCCGCGATATGGCGCCGCGCGACGGTGATGCGCGTCCTGTCGCCCGCCGCGTCGTCGTGATGCAGCAGCCCGAGATAGAGCTTGGTGCCGGCCGGCCGCTCGAAAGCGTCGAGGGGCGCGAAAAAGGCATCGTCGGTGCGGCCCTTGGGCACGGGAATGTGCAGGAAATCGACGCGGCGCCGGGTGGCGGCCAGGATGCCGTTCATCATCTCGACCAGAATGGCGGCGTCCTTGGGCTGCACCAGGTGCTCGTCGCGTGGCGAGCCGTAGCAGAGGTGGTAGCCCATCTCGACTCCGGTCGGCACCGCATCGCCCAGGCGGCCCAGCATGTCGAAGGTCTGCTTCTTGTAGTGGGGCGGGCGGTCCTTGAAGTAGTTCTCGAAAGCCAGGACTTCCTGGCAGACATCCCATTGGATCGAAAGGTCGGCCGCGGGGATCGCCTCGACGATGTTGGCGAGCGCCGCCTTCAAGGCGCGTTCGTAGACCGCGAAGTAGGTCTGGCGTGCCGGGCCGCTGACATAGAGATAGCCGCTGGCCTGCGGTGTCGGCAGGCAGACCTGGAAGCGCATGTGGGCCGGCATCGCGCCGGCCGAGCGCAGCCGCTCGAAGACCTGCCACGAGGCCAATGCTGCCTTGTCGTAGCCGGTCTCGAAGGCGACAGTCGCCGGGTCGACGCCGGGCTTGAAGCGCACCTGCTCGATCGCGCGCACCAGTTTGCCGTCCCACTGGACGAACTTGTAAGGCGGCACGGTCGAATCGACCTCCATCGCCGGGTGATCGAGCAGCATCTGGCGCTGGAAGTAGACCCAGCGCGAGCGTTCGCCAGTCTCGCCGTCGGGCATGCAGCGCAGGAACGGCCCGAGCTCCGCGCTCAGCCGGCGGAACACCTGCTCGCGGCTGTCGAGCGGGATGCTGCCGATCAGGTGCAGGCGGTTGCGGGCGTCCATCAGGCGACCTTCTCCAGCTTCTGCAGCGACCGCAGGAATTTCGGCACCGGCACGCCGGGATGGGTGCTCGGCCAGTTGGTGTAGCTCACTTCGCCGACATAGATGTCGCCGCGGCTGTCGACGGCGAGCCCGTGCGGCGACAGGAAGCGGCCCGGCTCCTCGCCGGGGCCGTGCTCGCCGCCCAAACGGGCGATCACGCCGCCTTTCTTGTCGACGATGGCGAGGCGCGGCCCCAAGTTCGTGTGCTTGCTGTTGACCGGCATGCCGGGACCGAGCTCGCCGATGATGAATTTCGGGTTCTTGCCGCCGCCGGCGCAGCAGTAGAGCGCGCAAGGCCGGTGCATGTTGTTCCACTGCAGCTCGTATTTGCCGTTGCCGTCGAACACCTGGACGCGATGGTTCTCGCGGTCGGCGACATAGACCCAACCGTCGTCGTCGGTGGCGATGTTGTGTGCGATGTTGAACTGGCCGGGGTCGGTGCCGGTGGTGCCCCAGCACATCAGATGCTTGCCGTCGGGCGAGTATTTGTGGACGCAGGAATTGCCGTAGCCGTCGGACACGTAGATCTCGCCCTTGGGCGACAGCGCGGTATGGGTGCAGCGGTTGAACGGCTGGCCGCTCAGGAACGGCGCCGGCTGGTTGGGCACGCCGATGGTCAGCAGCACCTTGCCCTCGGTGGTGATCTTGCGCACCGTGTGGTCGCCGTCGTCGGTGCAGTAGAGGTTGTCGTCGCTGTCGATATGGATGCCGTGGGCGCGGCTGAACAGTCCTTCGCCCCACGACCGCAGGAAGTTGCCGGCGCGGTCGAACACCATCATCGGGTGCTGGCCGCGATTGAAGACATAGACGCGATCCTTGCTGTCGACGGCGACCGCCGCCACATCGCGGAACTCCCAGCCGTCGGGCAGCTTGGCCCAGTTCTCGATCACGCGATAGCGATGCTCGCCGCTGCCCAGGATCACCGACATTGCCCCCTCCTCATTGGACCGCGGGCCGCCAGGCCCGCATCACGTTGATGAGCGGGCCTGGCGGCCCGCGGTCCGGCTTGACTATGACGCCGTCATCGCCGCCGAGATCTTCTCCGCCGTCATCATGGTCGGGAAGTTGGTGTTGGCGCAGGGCACCACGGGGAAGACCGAGGCGTCGACCACGCGCAGACACTGCACGCCCTTGACGCGGCCCTGGGTGTCGACCACCGACATCGGGTCGTCCGGCCGGCCCATGCGGCAGGTGCAGGAGGCATGCCATACGCCGATCGCGGCCTTGCGCACGAAGGCTTCCAGCGCCTCGTCGTCGGTCATGACCTGCTCGAAGGTAAAACCCTCGATCACGAACTTCTCGACCAGATAGCGGCGCAGCGCCGCCGGACCGTCGAGCAGCTGGGCGAAGAGGCTGGTCAGGATCCTGTTCTTGGTGTTGACCACGCCGATCGCCCGCACCTTGTCGCTGTAGGCGGCGGGGAAGGGCGTGTCGGTCACCTCGCGCATCGCCTCGGTCGTCTGCAGCGCGGCCATCAGCTTGAAGCCGCTCATCAGCCGGTCGAGGTCGCGTTTGTCGCTGAGGAGGTTGAATTCGACGATCGGCTCGCGGCGATAATCGGGCGAGGCGAGCTTGACCTGTCCGGTCTCGGAGTAGGTCTTGTTGATGAAGGTGAGCAGCGAGCCGATCTGCTCGCCGACCGCGTGCCAGGCCGATTTGGCGATGACCACGGTGAACATGTCGCCCATCGGGATGCCGGGCAGGCCGGAGGAGTAGCGCAGGCCGACATGGATGTGGCGGCGCGTATGATGGTTCATGCGCGCGCTGCGCTTCAGGAACGACGACAGCGCGATCGACGGGTGGTCCATCAGGCGCTGGCCGACGCCGGGCAGGGCGGCGATCACCGGGATGCCCATCTCGCTCAGATGGCCGACCGGGCCGATGCCGGCCCGCATCAGATGCGCCGGCGTATGGATCGCGCCCGACGACAGGATCACTTCCTTGGCGCGGAACTCCTGCTCCTTGCCGGCGATGACGGCGGTGACGCCGACGCAACGCGTGCCGTCGAACAGGAGCGACTTCACCTGCGTCTCGGTCGAGAGCGTGAGGTTGGAGCGCTTGCGGGTCTCGGCATCGAGGTAGCCCATGGCCGCCGACACCCGCCGCTCCTCGGCGTTGGAGTGCGTCACCGGGAAGTAGCCCTCGACGAACTCGCCGTTCTGGTCGGGCAGGAACTTGAAGCCCTTGGCCTCGAAGGCTTTCGCGACCGCCTTGTCGTGGCCCGTCCAGTGCTCGGGCGGAATGCGCCGCACCGGGATGCGCCCCTCCTTGCCGTGCCAGGGCCCGTCGAAGTCGAGGTCGCGCTCGACCTTCTTGAAGAACGGCAGGACCTGGTCCCAGCCCCAGCCCTCGGCGCCGCGGCTCACCCACTCGTCGTAGTCGGTGGGTGCGCCGCGATTGGCCATCTGGCCGTTGATCGACGAGCCGCCGCCCAACACGCGCGCCTGCTCGTATTTGCGCAGGGGCGGACGGTTTTCGTGCGGATTGTTGTGCGATACGACCTGAGTGTGGACCTTGAGATCGGTCCAATGAAAACGCGGGTCGAAATAGGCGGTGCCCGAGTAGCTGTCGGCGATTTCCTTGGGCTCCTGGCCGGGCGGCGTATCCTGTCCGGCTTCGCACAGCAGGACCTTGTTGGCGCTCCTGGCCGACAGCCGATTGGCCATGACCGAGCCGGCCGAGCCGCCGCCCACGATGATGTAGTCGTACACTGGCGTTTCCCCGTGTTTCTTGCCGGTACGCTACCACGCCTGCGGCAAGAAGTGGGGCCGGCCTTGCCGGCGCGGGGCAGGCCTGCAATCGTTCGAGAGCAGAAACTTGGGAGGTTTCGTATGCCGGACGTAACAGCCGCCAATCCCGACATCGCCACGCCCGAGCTCATGAAGGCGATCTCCGCCGCCTTCAACAGCCGCGACGTCGATCGTATCGTCTCCTACTTCACCGACGACGCCACGTTCTGGCTGGCCCGCGGGCCCGAGCCGGTGGGCCGCACGCTCAAAGGCAAGGAGACGATCGCCAAGACCTTGGCCGCGCGCTTCAAGGTGATCCCCGACATGCGCTGGGACCACAAGGAGTACATCTTCGCCGGCAACCGTGCGATTTCGGTGTGGACCGTCAAAGGCAAGGGCAGTGACGGCGAGGAGCTGAACTACCAGGGCTGCGACATCTACACGTTCCGCGGCGGCAAGATCAGCGCCAAGGACACCTACTGGAAGATCGTCGAGCACAAGGATCGCCTGTGATGGCGCTCGATCTCGTCATACGCGGCGGCACGGTCGTCGACGGCACGGGCGCGCCGCGCTTCTCCACCGATCTCGGCGTCAAGGACGGGCGTATCGTCGAGCTGGGCCGCATCACGTCGGCCGCGGCCCGTACCATCGACG
>VGCQ01000028.1 GCA_016870055.1 Alphaproteobacteria bacterium
GCGCCATGTGAGTCCGCGAGCGGCGCATGTCGAGCAGCATGTCGAGCACCGGCAGCGTCGGCGCCACGAACACGACACGCCGCAATATGTCGCGCAGGTTGAACTTCTTGGCGGTGCCCCAGTAGGCGAGCACGTCCTTGATATGGATCATGCCGATCACGTCGTCGAGCGATTCGCGATAGACTGGATAGCGCGAATGCGCCTCGGCCTGGATCAAGCGCACCACCTCGTGGAGCGGCGTGTCGGCGGCGATGCCCACGATGTCGACGCGCGGCACCATCACGTCGGCCACCGTCTTGTCACGCAGCTTCAGGATGTTGGCGAGCAGGATCCGCTGGTCTTCGCTGATCGGCGTGTCGCTCTCCGGCGTCTCCTCGATCAGCTCCTCGATCGCCTCGCGCACCGCCTCGTTCTTCTCACGCCGGCGCAGGCGGCGCAGGATGGCGCGCAACAGGCCGCCGCTCGAAGGCGCCTCGGATGGTGGCGAGGTCGGCGTCAGGGTAGCGTCACTTGCCGAGTCCGGGCTGACGCCCGGTCGCGTACTGTGCGCTGTGGAGTCCGGCATAGCCGATAAGATAGGCTATCGCTCCGGCGTTGCAATGACGGATGTTCCTTATGCGTTCCTGCAAACTTCCCTCCGGCGCGGCGATGCCCATCCTCGGGCTGGGCACCTGGCGCATGGGCGAAAGCGGCCGGCGCCGCGCCGAGGAGCTCGATGCGGTGAAATACGGCCTCGAACTCGGCTACCCGATGATCGATACGGCGGAGATGTACGGCGAGGGCGTCGCCGAGGAGATCGTCGGCGAGGCGATCGCGGGCCGCGCCAACCGGCCCTTCATCGTGAGCAAAGTCTATCCGCACAACGCCACACGAGCCGGCACCGTCGCCGCCTGCGAGCGCAGCCTCAAGCGGTTGGGCATCGAGCGCATCGACCTCTACCTGCTGCACTGGCGCGGCGGCGCGCGACTGGAAGAAACCTTCGAGGCGTTCCATCGTCTGCGCGCCGCGGGAAAGATCGCCGATTTCGGCGTCAGCAACTTCGACCGCGGCGACATGGAGGACGCGGCCCGTCTCGACAAGGGTCTCAATGGCAGCAACCAAGTGCTCTATTGCCTGTCGCGGCGCGGTCCCGCGTTCGACCTCCTGCCGTGGATGCAGAAGCGCTCGATCCCACTGATGGCCTACTCGCCGCTCGACCAAGGTCGGCTGGCGTCGAACGCCGCACTGAAGAGGTTGGCGGCCGACGTGGGCTGCACGCCGGCCCAGCTCGCGCTCGCCTGGCTGCTGGCGCAACCGGGCGTCGTCACCATCCCGAAATCGTCGAGCCGGGCCCGCGTGAAGGAGAATCTCGGTGCGCTCGACGTGAAGCTGACGCCGCAGATCGTCGCCGAGCTCGATCGGGCCTTCCCGCCGCCCAAGGGCAAGCAGGCGCTGGAGATGTTGTAGCGAATATCTCGAATCAATACGGATCGGCGATACCGAGCTTGGCGAGGATGCGCCGCTCGCGCGCCTCCATGCGCTCGGCCTCCGCTTCGCTCGCCTCGTGGTCATAGCCCAGGAGGTGAAGCGTGCCGTGCACGACCAGGTGGGCGAGATGATCGGCCGGCTCCTTGCCTTGCGATCGCGCTTCACGCCAAACGGTCTGGCGCGCCAACACGATGTCGCCGAGAAAGTCGCGTTCGCCCGATGGGTAGGAGAGCACGTTGGTCGGCTTGTCCTGCTTGCGGTCGCGAGCGTTCAGCGCCCGCACGCGCTTGTCGTCGGCGAGCGCCACGACGAGCGACCGCCTTCGACCAGCCATCGCCGCGCGCGCCGCCTTGCGCACCAGACGCTCGGCTCCCGGCAGGGCCTTCGCCCATGCCGGATCGAGCACGATGACGTCAACGGCCGTCCGGCCTGTTCTTCTTGTCGCGCGCGTCATAGGCCTCGACGATGCGGGTCACCAGGTCGTGGCGCACGACATCCTGCGCGCCCAGCCGCACGAAGCGCACGCCCTCGACGCCCTTCAGCGTGTCGATGGCATCGGCCAGTCCCGACCGCTGCCCGCCCGGCAGATCGACCTGGCTGGGATCGCCGGTGACCACCATGCGCGAGCCTTCGCCCAAGCGGGTCACGAACATGCGCATCTGCATGGGCGTGGTGTTCTGCGCCTCGTCGAGAATGACATAGCAATGGGCGAGCGTGCGGCCGCGCATGAAGGCGAGCGGCGCGATCTCGATCTCGCCGCTCTCGAGCCGGTTGGCGATCTGCTCTGCCGGCAGCATGTCGTGCAGGGCGTCGTAGAGCGGCCGCAGATAGGGGTCGATCTTCTCCTTCATGTCGCCGGGCAGAAAGCCCAACCGCTCGCCGGCCTCGACCGCCGGCCGCGACAGCACGATGCGTTCGACCTTGCCGGCCAGCAGGAGCGACACGCCCATGGCGACCGCCAGATAAGTCTTGCCGCTGCCGGCCGGTCCCAAAGCGAACACCATGTCGCGCTCGCGCAAAGCGGCGACGTAGTCGCGCTGACCGGGCGAGCGTGCCTGCACGGTGCGGCGGCGCGTGCGGATGCCCTCGCCGTCGCCGCCGTCGATCCCGGTGCGGGCAAAGCGCACGGCAGCGTCGACATCGGCCATTTCGATCGACAGACCGCGCTTCAAGCGTTCATAGAGGCCGCCCAGCGCCTTGTGGGCGACGGCGGCGTCATCGGCCGAGCCGGCGATGGCGAGCTGGTTGCCGCGCGCGCTCAACTGGACGTTGGCGAGCTGCTCGATGCGCACCAGATGACGGTCGTGGTTGCCGTAGAGCACGGCGAGCAGTGCATTGTCGTCGAACGTCATGCGGCGCATGTCGGCCGAGCGGCCGCTGGCAGCCGTGTCGCTCACGCAGCGGTTTCCCAGGCGGGAGCGACGATCGCGCCGGCGAGGCTGTTGGCGTGGCCTTCGGTCAGGCGAACATCGACGATGCGGCCAACCAGCCGCGGCGAACCGTCGGCATAGACCGACTGCAGCCAAGGCGTCTTGCCGACGACCTGGCCCGGCTTGCGGCCGGGCTCGGCGAACAACACCGGCACGACGGCGCCGACCTTGGAGGCGTTGAAGTCGCGGGCTTGGCGGCCGAGCAGCGCCTGCAAGGCAGCGAGCCGCGCCGCCTTCACGGGCTCGGGCACCTGGCCGGGTAGCGCCGCGCCAGGTGTGCCCGGCCGGCGGCTGTACTTGAAGGAGAACGCCGAGGCGAAGCCCACTTCCTCGACCAGCCGCATTGTATCGTCGAAATCGGCGTCGCTCTCGCCGGGAAATCCGACGATGAAGTCGGACGAGAGCGCAAGCTCGGGCTGCGCCTCACGCAAGCGATCGACCAGTCGCCGGAAAAGATCACGGCCGTGTCGGCGATTCATCGCCTCGAGAACGCGATCGGAGCCCGCCTGCACCGGCAGATGCAGGTAGGGCATGAGCTGCGGCACAGTGCCGTGGGCGGCGATCAGCTCGTCGTCCATGTCGCGGGGATGGGACGTGGTGTAGCGGATGCGCGTCAAGCCATCGATCTCGGCCAGCGCCCGGATCAGGCGGGCCAACGACCAGGTCGAGCCGTCGCCAGCGTCGCCGTGATAGGCGTTGACGTTCTGGCCGAGCAGCGTGATCTCGACGGCGCCCGCCGTCACGAGCTGGCGTGCCTCGGTCATCACCGCCGAGGCTGGCCGCGAATACTCCGCACCACGCGTGTACGGCACGACGCAGAACGTGCAGAACTTGTCACAACCCTCCTGGATCGACAGGAACGCCGAGCCGGCCCGCACGCCTTGCGGCGCCGGCAGATGGTCGAACTTGCTTTCGGCCGGGAAGTCGGTGTCGAGCACTCCGGCGCCGGGCAAGCGCCGGCCAGCGCGGCGGATCGCCGCCTTGCGCTCGGCCTCGGCCAGCAGTTCAGGCAATCGATGATAAGCCTGCGGCCCGACGACGATGTCGACGGCGGGCTGGCGACGCACGATCTCCTCGCCTTCGGCCTGCGCGACGCAACCCGCGACGGCGATGGTGAGGTCGCCGCCGGCAGCCCGGCGCTCGCGCTTGGTGTCGCGCAGGCGGCCGAGCTCGGAATAGACCTTCTCCGAGGCGTGCTCGCGGATGTGGCAGGTATTGACGACGACCAGATCGGCCCGCTCGGGCGTATCGATCAGCGCATAACCGAGCGGCCGCAGGACGTCAGCCATGCGGTCCGAATCGTAGACGTTCATCTGACACCCGTAGGTGCGGATGAACACGTGCTTGCATTGCCCGTTTGTGCGGACGTCGGTCATCTGTCTTCGTTGCAGGAACGGCCGGTTTCTAACACCACACGCCGTTGCGGTCGAGGGTCGTCAGGCCGCCTTGGCCGGCGGCGGCAGCAGTTCATAACGGCCACCATTGGCCGCCTGGACGGCCGACGAGACCTGCCGGAAGCAGAATTCGGCGAGCTTCTTGCGATCGCCCAGCTGGTCGATGTCGACCGATGGGAAGAACGTCACGACGGCTTCGGTCTCGCCGAGGCAGACCATCTGCCAAAGATGGGGCACCAGGTCGAGGTCGCCGAACCAAGCGAACAGAGGCCGCCAATAGCGGCCGAGCGGGATGCCGTCGAGGCGGGTGTAGGCGATCGCCACCGGTTGAACGTTGATCGGCTTGTCGCCGCGTCGCAGCTGGGCCACGCCGAACAGGGCGCTGCGGAACGGCAGCACGCGCGTGCCGTCGCTGCTGGTGCCTTCGGGGAACAGCATGAGATTGTCGCCGGTGTTCAGCCGGCTCATCATCTCGTCGCGGCTGCTGCTGGTCTTGCCGCTGCGCCGCTCGATGAAGATCGTGCGCTGCGCCTTGGCGAGCGTGCTGAAGAACGGCCAAGTCGCCACTTCAGCCTTGGCGACGAAACTGCCCGGGATCAGGCCGCCCAGCACCTCGATGTCGAGATAGGACACGTGATTGCACACGAAAAGCGTCGGTACGACGTCGGAGCGCCGACCATGAATCCGCACCTTGATGCCGAGAATGGTGCAGACCAAGCGATGGTAGCCGACCGGCATCCAGCGGATGATCGGGCGGATGCGCAGCGCCAGGGCGAGGAGATAGATCGGCACCAGGATCAGCGTGACCAAAAGGTAGGTCACCAGCCGGAAGGCGCCTCTGAGAGGAGAACCGATCCACATTGCCGCAGAGGCGTCAGCCGCCCTAGTCGCGCATCCCGCGTTCGTAGTGACGGATGTACTTCTCAGTGATGGTTTCCGTCTTGACGATGATGAAGACGTCGGTGGTGCCGAATTCCGGATCGATCACCGCGCCGTCGCCGACGAAGCCACCCAGCCGCAGGTAGCCCTTGATGAGCGGCGGCACGCGCGCCATTGCTTTGCGCGGGTCATAACTGCCCGGCGGCAGCACGTCCATCTGGACGTATCGACTAGGCAGGGCGCGCACGCGAATCTCGGGCGGCGCAAGATGGTGGTGATAAAGATAGGACAGCGCCTGCGCGTGCTGCGAGGGATCGGTGCCCGGGAAGCTAGGGCAGCCGAACATCACCTGGATATTGTAGTGGTTCGAGTAGAGCGCGATGCCGCGCCACAGCATCTGCATGGTCGCGGTGTTGCGCGCGTCCTTCTCGATGCAGGATCGGCCAAGCTCGAGGACCTCGCCCGGATAGTCGATCATCTTCTGGATGTCGTACTCGGCCGACGAGTAGAAACGGCCCAACTTGGCCGCCGCCGGCCGGCGCATCATACGATAGGTGCCGACGATTCCCTCGGGTCCCTCGCCGCGGCGGCGGTCGAGCACCAGCAGGTGATCGCAAACGGTGTCGAAATCGTCGAAGTCGCGCCGCCGCGCCGCCATCTCGGGGGTCGGTTGCGCCGTCATCTCTTCGTAGAACACGCGGTAACGCAAGGCCTGAGCGGCCTCGACCTCGGCCGCCGTCTCGGCCAGCCGGACCTCGAAGTCGCCAGCGACGACCTTGACGATTTCCGCGCTCGACGCGGGGGCGCCAAGCAGTTCGGCTTCGCTGTCAGCGCGGTCAATGCGCATGTTCAATCCGCAAGGGGGCCGCCCCGATCATGGCTCCATTATCGGGGCGCCGATGGCCCCGTCCACTCATTTTTGGCGGTTGTCTTTGCCGTCCAGCGGGACGCCGTACAGTTCCAGGCGGTGACCGACCAGGCGATAACCGGCCTTTTCGGCGATCCTGCGCTGCAATTCCTCGATTTCGTCGTTGTGAAATTCCACAACCTTGCCGCTCTGAATGTCGATCAAGTGGTCGTGGTGCTCTTCGGGCGTCTCTTCATAGCGTGCCCGGCCGTCGCCGAAATCGTGCTTGGCGAGAATGCCTGCTTCTTCGAACAGCCGTACCGTTCGGTAGACCGTCGCAATCGAGATGTTGGAATCGATCGCGGTGGCCCGGCGGTGGACCGCCTCGACGTCGGGATGATCCGACGCCTCCGACAACACCCGCGCGATGACACGACGCTGGTCGGTCATCTTAAGGCCGCGTTCGGCGCATAGAGTCTCGAGCTTCGACTTGCGATCAGGCATCATTGGCACCCTACACCGGCCGGCCGGCGCGGTATAGTTGCGGGGCAATGGCAAAAGATCCCGACCAATCGATCGACATCACCGGTGAAGTTTGCCCGATGACCTTCGTGCGCACCAAGCTCAAGCTGGAGCGCATGCGGCCGGGCGAAATCCTGAGTGTCCGGCTGCGCGGCGACGAGCCCCTGCGCAACGTACCGCGCGCCGCCCGCGACGAGGGCCATTCTATTCTGTCGATCGAAGAGGTCGGCGATGCCCATATCGTGACCATTCGCCGGGCATGAATATTGCCGTGTCACTCGAGGACGAGACGCATGATGGCGGCGTCGGCTGGCGGCAGATTTGTCCTCCGATAGTAAGCCAGACGCGTCCCGACCACACAAAAACCCTGCGACGCGTATAGGCTTTGTGCCGCCGAATTATCCACGGCGACCTCCAGGAACAGTACCCGCGCGCCGGCTGCACGCACCCGATCGGTGACCGCCGCCAGCAGCTGGCGACCGAGGCCTCGACGACGCGCCTCGGGCCGGACCGCAATCGTCAGCAGCTCTGCCTCGTCGGCCGCGACTCGGCAGAGGGCGAAGCCGACATCGCACCCGTCGACTTGCAGCAGCAGGCCGGCGACACCGGGCGAGGCCAAAAGCTCCGCAACGTCCTGCCGTGTCCAAGCCCGTTCCCCGAGGGGCGCAAATGATTCGGCATGCAATGCTGCCGCCCGATCGAGTTCCAGCGCACTCAGCCGCGATAGGACGGGACCGTGGGCCATTCAGCCAACGGTCCGCCGCGCCCCGTCAGGCAGCGTGATGTTGACGCCACGCAGGTAAAGCGGGCGCGGCAGGCCTTGCTGGGCATTCTGCCGCCGCCAGACGTCCGCTCCGGTCTTGGCCGCCAGACCGCCGAGAACGACGGGATCGGGCACGGCTTCCTCGGCCACGGCATCGATGCCGGCGGCCGCCAGGAACGTCGTCAGGGCCTTCGTGCCGCTGCCGATGACGCGCCACTGCCGCCCCCGCAAACGCCCGACCAGGTCGGTCGCCGCGGCGACGAAAGGCGCGTCGTCGCCGCCGATCTCGCAGAACCAATCGCCGAGCCGACTGTCGACGGCGGCGATCGGTACCCGGCCATCGCCGGCGGCTTGCGCCAGCAGCACCGCCGTCGTGCGAAGCCCCGCCAACGGCACGCCGAGTCCGGCGCTCAGCCCGTGCGCGGCGGCAAGGCCGACGCGCACCCCGGTGAAGCTACCGGGCCCGAGAGTGACGACGATCAGCGACAGATCGCGCCGATCGAGGCCGGCCTCGACAAGGACGGTCTCGATGGCCGGCAGCAAGCGCACCGTCTGGTCACGACCACCTTCATGGTGGCTGGCCAGGCAAACGCCGTCGCGCAGGACCGCAATGCCCATGCCTTGGACAGCGCAATCAAAGGCGAGGATGTTCATGGCGGGTTGGCGGGGCTCGCGATCAAATGTAGCCGCAGGCGGTTTCTTTTGATCGGGAGCCGCTCTAGACATTGTTGGCTCATGAAGCTCGACCTGATTGCGATCGCGCCATCCGACTTCGACGTCGATGTGGCGCTTGCTTACGCGACGGACGCCAATCTAACGGGCCGCCCGATCTATCGGAATGGCGAATGCTGGCTGCACCGCGAGGCTGCCGACAAGCTCGCTGCGGCAATCGCCCTTGCGCGGCCGTTGGGCCTGCGGCTTCGCCTGTTCGATGCGTTGCGTCCAGTCGAGGCGCAATGGGCGCTGTGGAACGCCAGGCCCGATCCCGAGTTCCTGGCCGATCCGCGCCGCGGCTCTCCGCATTCCCGCGGTATCGCCGTCGACCTCACGCTGCTTCGGGGCGGCCGCGAGCTCGACATGGGCACGCCGTTCGATGCCTTCACGCCGCTGTCCCATCACGGCCGCACCGACATTTCGCCCGAGGCGCAGTCCAACCGCTTGCTGCTCATGGGGCTGATGACCGCCGCCGGCTGGGATTTCTACCGCAACGAATGGTGGCACTATCAGCTCTTCGAGCCGCGGCGCTATCCTCTGGTCAGTGACGCCGACTTGCCGCGTCCGATGATGTAGCGTTCCAGCCGATCACGAGCCCGACAGGCGGGCCTGGTCGAAAACGGCGAGGTCGTTTTCACGCATGATCTGGCGCACGAACTGGACGTAGTGCAGGCCGCGCTCGGAGTAGCGCAACAAAGTGCCGATCAGCCGGTAGCCTTCGAGCGGTTCGCTGCGCTCGCGCATCGCGGCGCGCATGGCCCGAAACGAAGCGTAGGCCGGATGGGTGTTGAGGTTGGTGATGTAGGCCTCGGTCGCCTCGCCGACGCTCGAGAAGGGCTGCGGCATGCCATTGCCCGGCTTCCACGGCACGGCAACGCTATGGCGACCGGTCGTTTGGATCTGACCGAACAAAGCGTTGCCCGTGCGCGCGGCGAACGAGGTGCCCCAACCTGACTCGACACCGCCTTGGGCGATCGCCATCGAGGCCGGCACGATGTCGACGCGGCGCACCAGCTCGTCGATCTGGTCGGCGGTGGTCTCGTAGCGGTCGGCGAGATCCTCGAGCCAGATACGTTCGATCGCACTGATGCGCGTTGGATCGGTCGCGAGCTTGTCGCGCAGAGTCAGAAGCTGCTCGCGATCGGCCCGCACGCGATGATTGACCTCGAGCACGACCGGCAGGATGGCGGTGATGAACAGAGCCTTGCGCTCGTTGCCGTCCTTCGATCCGAGATCGGCCGGCACCCGGTCGACCTTGATCGGCGGCACGGCTTCGCCTTGGCGAATGTCGGTCAGGGTGTAGGACGCGTCGCGGAAGAAGCCGGCCAACTCGTCGGCGGTGCGCGCACTGACGGATCGAAGATGCACCTGCCGGCGCACGGCATTGCCGGGGGCAGCGAAGCGGCCGTGGCCCATCGACGGCTCACGGGCGGCGATATGGAACGTGTCGTCGGGTTCGTTCGCCTCACGCCCCAGAAAGGTCAAAGCCGAGGGCTGCGCATCGAGGACAACCGGCGACTGGTGGTCGGGCGAGGCGGCATTGGCATCACCGGCCGGCATGAACGCCAGATGAGACGCGACATCCAACGATGGCAGCGGCTCGCCGAAGCCGACACCGGCCGCCAGCATGGCCGCCCATGCTGCCGGAAACGCATATCGACGCCCGCGTTCGACCGCGAGCCGGGTAGAATCTCGCATCCCACTCTCTCGTTTCGTTTGCTCGAACGAACGCCCCATCGCGCGGCCCCCACGGCCGCACTACCGCAACTACGCTGTACGCTCGAACGGAAGGCGGCCTACTGGACCGCTTGTACTTCCACCACTTCCGGCACGTAGTGCTTCAGAAGATTCTCGATGCCCATCTTCAGCGTCGCCGTCGAGCTCGGGCAACCCGAGCACGAGCCCTGCATGTGCAGGTAGACGACGCCATCGCGGAAATCCTGGAACACGATATCGCCGCCGTCCTGCGCTACGGCCGGACGGACTCGCGTCTCGAGGAGCTCCTTGATCTGGGCCACGACCTCATCGTCGTCGGCCGCCGCGGCATCGGCCGCGCCAACGTCGGCGATCACCGGATCGCCCGACGTGTAATGTTCCATGATGCCGCCCAGGATCGACGGTTTGAGGACCTGCCAGTCGCGATCGGCGGCCTTCGTGACGGTCACGAAGTCGGCGCCGAGGAACACGCGCTCCACGCCTTCGACCGCGAACAGCCTTTTCGCCAGAGGCGAGGGGCTGGCGGCGTCGGCAGCCGCAAAGTCCTTCGTGCCCTTGTCCATGACCACGCGGCCGGGGAGGAACTTCAGGGTCGATGGGTTTGGCGTCTGCTCGGTCTGGATGAACAAGCCTACCTCCTTGTCGAACGCTTTGCCGGCGGTCCGGCAGAGCGGCTTCCGGCCTCAGCGCCAGATCCATAGGGCGGGGATTGGGACATCTCCGCCCCATGCGATGACTGGACGTAGGAACCGACGCCAGGCCGATCAAGTCGATTCTTGGAAGGCAACTTACAATAATTATGACAAATAAAGATATTATTTATTCTATCTAATAGATTGCCGACACAGGCAGTCCTTGGCCTGGAGAAAGTGCGTGCCATGCAAAGCTAGTTCTGTGAGTGCTCTTGCCAAATCGCCGCAGAAACCCCGTGGATCGCTCAAGAGATCGCATCGATTTCGGCGTCGGTGAGCGCCCCCGGCACGATCGTCAGGGGTACGCGGAGCTGGCCGCCGAGCTTGCCGGCAAAGGCCGTCACCAGAGGGCCCGGCCCCTCGCCACTCGACGCACTACCCAGGACCAGGACCGAAACCGACCGATCCTCGGTCAGGAGCTTGACCAGCTCGTCGCGCTTCTTGCCCTCGCGGATATGGATGGTCGGCGGCTGCCCGGTCAGCGAGACCGCCGTGTCGGCGTGGCGGGCGATCACTTCCTCGGCCTGCTGGCGGGCTTCCTGACGCATCAGGTCGACCACGGCGCCCCATTGCTGGCCCTCGGGCGGATCCATCACATAGAGCATGGCCACCCGCCCGCCGGTGCGTTTGGCGCGGCGGCAAGCATAGCGCAACGCCTTGGGCATCTCGGGACTTTCGTCGACGACGACCAGGAAGACGCGCTCCTCGGGCCGGCCGGCCTGTTCGGTCATGGCACCCTCCTTAAATCCCTCTTCGTCGCGGCGCGATCCACCTAGATGCGCCGCATGACCGCACCGCCGATCCAGCCGACGAGCAGCGCCATCACGATCGCGCCCAGGCCGTAGAGCGGCCCCTCGTTGTCGGCCCAGCCGGCAAGCTGGGCGTTGAAGCCGACCTTGCCGACGGGCAACGGGCGCGACACCGCCGCGACGATCTTGCCCTCGCGCAACAGGTAGGTACGGATCTCGTAGACGCCTTCCGGCAGGCGCGAGGGTAACGGCAGCTCGACCCGGAACAGCCGGCCGGCTTGAACGGTGACCTGGCCGATGGCTGCCGGGTACAGCCCTTCCCGGCGCTTCACCTCGACGAGACCGGCACGGAACTGGGCAAGCCGCGCGGCGTCGCGCTCGCCCACCGGCTTGATGGTCGACAGCCGGTCCTCCAAGGACAAGATCTCGCCGCCCGCGCCGCGGGCCAGCAGGCGTTGCAACGGCTGGCTGGCGGCGATGGCGTAATAGGCCGGCACGTCGTCGAACGACTGCCGGCCGGTGTTGAGCCACAGGCCGAGCACCCGCTGCTTGCGCAACACCATCTCGCGCGCCGGCGGGCCGCCCACCACGACGACGACCTCGCCGGGCGGATCGAACATGCCGAACAGCAGCAGGCTTTCGCCATGGAACGCCGAGGTGATGGACACCCGCGCCCGCGACAGATCGACGATCAGTTCCGGCGTGCTGGGCTCGGCCGGCACCGACGGCGGTGTGCTGGGATCGGTCTGCCCACTCGGCAACTGTCGCAAGCCGCCGGCCGGCGGCTCGACGCGTGGGCCTTGCGCCGGCGCCATCCCGGCCGACAGAAGGCAGGCGACGGCCAAGACCAGCACCGCAATCGGACGCCGCCCGGTCATTGCAGCACCTCGCGCGTGCCCAACGAGTAGAGCGAGCTCGGCGTGCGCAGGAGTTCCGTCAGAAGCTCGGCAGCGACAGCCAGGATCAGCAGCGCCATCAGGCCGCGCAACACCACGCCCGGCAGCTTGGCCGCCACGCGCGACCCGATCGGCGCCCCGACCACGCCGCCCAGGATCAGGAGCAGCGCCAGCACCACGTCGACCGTGCCGTTGGTCGCCGCCTGCAGGAAGGTGACATTGGCCGCCACGAAGAGGATCTGGAAGTTGGATGTGCCGATGACCACGCCGGTCGGCATGCCGAGCAGGTAGATCATGGCCGGCACCAGCACGAAGCCGCCGCCGACGCCCAGGATCGCCGACAGGACGCCGATGGCGAAGCCCAGGCCGATCGGCAGCAAGGCGCTGATATAGAGCTTGGATTTGTAGAAGCGCAATTTCAGCGGCAGGCGGTGCACGAGATAGTGGGTGTGCAGCTTGCCGCGCGGCGCCTCGGGATTGCGCCGCCGCCGCAGATAGGTGCGCAGGCTTTCGAACAGCATCAACGCGCCGATCGTCGACAGCAGGACGACGTAAAGCACGGCGATCACGAAGTCGATCTGGCCGATCTCCTTCAGATAGGTGAACAGCGACACGCCGGCCGTCGACCCCAGCATGCCGCCGAGCAGCAAGACCAGGCCCATGCGCAGATCGACGTTGCCGCGCCGCCACTGCACCTGCAGGGAGGAGATCGAGTTGGCCACCACTTGGTTGGCCTGGCTGGCCACCGCGACAGCGGGCGGTATGCCGACGAAAATCAACAGCGGCGTGGCGAGGAACCCGCCGCCCACCCCGAACATGCCGGCGAGCAGGCCGGCCGCGGCGCCCAACCCCAGCAACACGAACACGTTCATCGACTGTTCGGCGATGGGCAGATAGATCTCCACGCGTCGCCTACCTCAGCAGAATGGCGCTGATCTCGCGCAGCTGCACGCGCGCGCGCAGCAGGTAGAAGCCCTGCGCCGCGAGATGATTGGGGATGAGCAGCCCGTCGGGATAGCCGTTCCACACCACCCATGGCTCGAGCGCGGCGGCAATGCGGAACGATTCGACGGTGCCGTTCCAGGCGTTGGTCAAGCCCCGGTCGCGGATGACGACCTCGAAATCGATCGCCAGCTCGCGCAGCAGCAGGTAGTTGGCGTAGAGCCGGCCCTTGTTGAAGTAGAAGATATCGTCGGCCCTGATGTCGAACAGGTCGCCGGCCCGCTCGATGATGTGCTGATCGATCACCGCCGAGTCCGAACCTTCGTCATTGGCGATCCGGTCGATCAGCGCCTGCAGATTGTCGGCGCGGCGCTCGAACACCGCCTGGCCGGCCGCCAGCCGCTTGTTGTAGGCGCGCAGCCGGTCGCGGCCGGCGCGGTACTTTTGCGCCGACGTGGTCGACGGCATCAACGACACGCTGGGCTGCCAGATCCAGATGTTGGGCTGCTCGTTGAGGAAGCCGCGGGCCTGCTCGAGGTCGCGATCGACCTGGCTGGAGCCGCGTACCCGGCCGACTTGATCCATCAGCTCGGTGGCGAAGCGGCCCAGCGCCGCCATCACGCCGCGTTGGAAGTTCGGCATGTTGTCCAGGATGCCCGACGGCACGAAGAACGGCATCATCGGCGTCCAGGTGTTGACGTCGACCTCACGGTCGATGAGGTCGGCCGTGACGGCCACTGCGCGGCTTTCGCCGGGCGACAGGTTGCGCGGTGCGAACTGCGGATCGTCGTCGATATTCTCCACGATCAGAGCGCCGACCGGGTAATAAAGCACCAGCGCCACCACGACGGCCCGCCACGTCCAACTCCACCATCGCCGCTGGCCGCCCGCCGCCGCAGTCGCCCCGCCAAGCCGTGGCCGGAACGAGCGGACGCGTTCCCACGCCCGGCGCCACCACGAGGTGGGCGCCGACGAGGTTGCCCCGTGGTCCGGCTCGAACGTCATGGCTCACCTTACCATTCGTCTCGTGACGAAACAGGGGCGTGGGCTGCTACAGTGACGCGTTTGCACGAGAGCGGAGTTGGCGGAATGGCACTGGACCCTGAATCGCAGCGACTGATCGACCTCATGATGGCGGCCAATCGGCCAGCCTGGAACACCCTGACCCCCGACGCGGCGCGCACTCTGTACTTGTCGCTGCGTGCCCCCGCCCAGGGACCGCTGCCGGCCGAAGCCAAAGTCGTCGACCGCACCATTCCGGGACCAGCCGGCCCGCTGCCCGTCCGCCTCTATCGGCCGGCCGCCGCGGCGGCCGACGCCAAGCTCCCCGGCCTTGTCTACGCCCATGGCGGCGGCTGGGTGTTCGGCAATCTCGACAGCCACGACGTGCTGTGCGCTCAGCTTGCCATCGAGGCGGGCATCTCGGTGATGGCCATCGACTATCGCCTGGCGCCCGAGGCCCGCTTCCCAGGCGCCTTCGACGACGTCGTGGCCGGCCTGCAATGGGCCGCGGCCAACGGGGCGTCGGTCGGCATCGACACCGCACGATTGGCGATCGGCGGCGACAGCGCCGGCGGCAATCTCGCCGCTGCCGCGTCGATCTGGGCACGCGACCATGGCGGGCCCAAGCTTCGCCTGCAGCTCCTCGCCTATCCGGTGACCGACGCGGTGGGACGTGCCGAGTCCTATCGCCGCTACGAGGACGGCTACGGGTTGAACGCCGCCACCATGGAATGGTTCTTCGACCACTATGCGCCCGACAAGCAAACCCGCGGCGACTGGCGGGTGTCGCCGCTGCGCGCCAAGTCGCTCGGCGGTCTGCCGCCGGCATTGGTGATCACCGCGGGCTACGATCCGTTGCGCGACGAGGGCCGCGCCTACGCCTTCCGCCTGCAGCAGGACGGAACGCTGGCCGACCTGGTGGAGTTCGGCGGCATGCTGCATGGCTTCCTGAGCTCGCCGATGCTGCTGCACGGCGCCCGCCGCGGCACGTCGCTCTGCGCCGCCGCCTTGAAAGAAGCGCTCGTACAACGCGCCCAGTGACAGCATAAGCTCGCGGCGTGAGCAACGACCCGTCCCCGACCCGCGCCGCGCCGACCGGCATGGCGCTGCCAGGGCTGGTCATCGCCGTCGCCATGATCGGCGACACGCTGCTCTATGCCGTCCTGCCGCTCTACCACGACGACTTCGGCGTCAGCCTGGCCATGGTCGGCGTCCTGCTGTCGCTCAACCGCTGGATACGGCTGCTGGCGAACTCCGGCATGGCGGTGGTCGGCGAGCGCGTCGGGCCGCATGCCATGATGGTGGCGGCGGCGATCGGATCGGTCGCCTCGACCGCGCTCTACGGCCTGGCCGCGAGCGAGGCGCTCCAGGTCGTGGCGCGCATGCTGTGGGGCATCTCCTATGCCGCACTCAATCTTGCGACGCTGGCCTATGCCGTCAGCGATCGCGCCAATGCCGGCAAACGAGTCGGCGCCAGCCGGGCGGCGATCGGCCTGGTGCAAGCGCTCGCGCTGGTCGGCGGCGCCTGGATCGTCCTGCAGGTCGGGCCGCGCTCGACCTTCCTGATCTTCGGTGGCCTCACCCTGGTGGCTTTGGCGGCGGCGCTGCTGCTGCCGCGCCTGCCGCGCGAGGTGGCCGGGCAGAAAGGCTTCCGACTGCCCTTCCCGCACCGCCTCGAAACCTGGGGTTTCATGCTGGGCTTCACCGCCGACGGCGTGTTCCTGCTGACCCTCGCCTTCCTGATGAAGGACTCGATCACCTGGGTGGCGCCGGTGGTGGCGACGGCGATCCTGCTGGCGCTGCGGTGGCTGGTCGAGATCACCACCGGCCCGCTGGGCAGCTGGATCGGCGATCGCTTCGGCGCGCGGCGCATCTCGATCGTCAACGGCGCACTGCTGATCTCGGGTTTCGCGCTGATCGCGCTCGACCGCGAGCTTTTGGGTGCGCTCGTCATCGTCATGACGCGCGGCATGTTCAATACCCTGATCCCCGTGCTGGTGCTCGAACGCGGCAAGGCGAGCGTGCTCAGCTCGCAGGCCAGCTACTCGACGTGGCGCGACTTCGGCGCCGCCGTGGGTCCGCTCTCGGCGCCGTGGCTGTTTCTCAACGTGCCACAGACGCCGCTCTACGCCGCGCTGGCGGCGACGCTGGGCATCAGTGCGTATTTCTGCCTGATTCGCCGCTGATCATTGCCGAAGCGCGTTCCGCGCAATTGTCGTAGTCTGGCGGAATTGTGTATCTGTCACTTGCAACAACTCACCGACCGGCAACGGATCTCGGCTTTCTGCTGCACAAGCATCCGGCGCGGCTGCATGAGATCGCGCTGTCGTTCGGTCGAGCGTTCGTCTTCTACCCCGAAGCTTCGGAGGAGCGATGCGAGGTTGCATTGGTCGTCGACGTCGACCCTGTCGCACTGGTGCGCGGCAAAGGCGGCGCTGACGGCCTTCATAGCCACTATGTAAACGATCGGCCTTATGCCGCGTCGTCATTTCTTTGTGTCGCCATGGCACGGGCGCTGGGCACGGCTCTGGCCGGCAGCGCCAAGGACCGTCCGGAACTCGCGGCCACGGCGATCCCGCTCGAAGCGACGGTCACTCCGCTTCGCGGCAACGCGCAGCTTGTCCAGGAACTCTTCGAGCCACTGGGTTGGACGACGACGGCAGAACGAATTGGCGGACCGGATACCACCGACGTTGCGTCGGGCTACCTGACGGTGCGGCTCTCGGGTATCGCCCGCCTGCAGTCACTACTTAGCCATCTCTACGTCCTCATCCCGGTGCTCGACGACGACAAGCACTACTGGGTCGGCGAAGACGAGGTCGCCAAGCTGCTGAAGCGCGGTGAAGGCTGGATCGAGAACCATCCGAGCCGCGAGACGATCGTGCGGCGCTACCTCGACCATCGCCGGGCCCTGGTGCGGGAAGCTTTGGAACGCCTCGCGCCTGAAACGCGCGTAGAGACGACGGAACCGCAGGGTGCACTGCCTGAGGAGGTCTTGGAGACACCACTGCGTCTTGCCGATCAACGCCTGGACGCTGTCGTCGATGTGCTGAAAAAAGCCGGCGCCAGGACGGTAGCCGATATCGGCTGCGGCGAAGGCCGACTCCTCGACCGGCTCGTCCGCGAGCGGTGGGTCGATCATCTCGTCGGAGTCGACGCGGCGGCGCGCCAGCTCCACTGGGCCGCCAAGCGCCTCAAGATCAGTTTGCCCGGCGGCCCACCGGAAGGACGCGTCCAGTTGCTGCACGGCTCCCTTACATATCGCGACAAGCGGTGGGAGGGCGTCGATGCCGTAACGCTCGTCGAGGTGATCGAGCATCTCGGTGAAGATCGGCTGTCGGTTCTGGGAAAGATCGTGTTTGGCATGGCGCGCCCGGCGACCGTTGTCGTGACCACACCGAACTCTGAATACAACGTACTGTTTGCCAACTTGGGTACAGGCGCGTTCCGCCATCCCGACCATCGCTTCGAGTGGACGCGCGGCCAGTTCCAGACGTGGGCCGAGAAGGCGGCAGCGACCTACGGCTATACTGTCAAATTCAGCGAGATCGGCCAAAGCGACGAGCGGCTCGGCCCGCCGACGCAGATGGCCGTTTTCACCCTGGGCGCCAAATGAGGGCGACTGCCCTCGCCATCCCCGACTTCTCGCTCGTCGTGCTGATCGGTGCGACGGGCTCGGGGAAGTCGACTTTTGCGGCCAAGCACTTTCGACCGACTGAAGTGGTTTCGTCCGATCAATGTCGCGGCCTGGTCTTGGACGACATGACCGACCAGGCGGTCAGCAGCGACGCCTTCCAACTGGCGCGAACGATTGCCGAGTTGAGGCTCAAGCACCGCCGCCTGACGGTCATCGATGCGACGAATGTCCGGGCGGCGGACCGCAAGCCGTGGATCGAGATCGCCCGCCGTTGGCATGCTCTGCCGGTGGCTGTCGTCATCAACCCCGGCATCGATATTTGTGTCGAGCGCAACCGAAGTCGGCCGGACCGCGCCATCGGCGGTCAGGTCGTTCAGCGCATGGTGTCAGAAATCCACCGCGGACTCGGCGGTCTGCAACGGGAAGGCTTTCGTCAGGTATGGAAGCTCGGCAGCACAAGCGAGATCGATGGCGCGATCGTGAACCGCCAGCCCTTGTGGACCGACCGTCGCGACGACCAGGGACCGTTCGACATCATCGGTGACGTTCATGGCTGTGCGACGGAACTACAGCGCCTCCTAGAGAAGCTGGGCTACGCATTGCACTGGTCGGAGGCCGACGGAGAGCGGACGGTAACGGTGACGCCGCCGACCGGTCGAAAGGTGGTCTTTGTCGGCGACTTGGTCGATCGCGGACCGAACGTGCCGGACGTCCTGCGCATCGCCATGAGCATGGTGAATGCCAACGCTGCCTATGTCGTCCAGGGCAATCACGAACGCAAGCTCGGGCGGTGGCTGCAACGGCGCCAGGTGACGATCGCCCACGGCCTGCAGGCGTCGATCGATCAACTCGCCAGTGAGAGTCGAGGCCTGCGTGAAGCGTTGCCCGGGTTTCTCGACTCCCTGCGCAGCCACTACTGGCTCGACAAGGGCCGCCTCGCGGTCGCCCATGCTGGACTGAAGGAAGAAATGATCGGTCGCGGCTCGGCGGCCGTTCGCGAATTCGCCCTGTTCGGCGAGACAACCGGCGAGGTTGACGAGTTCGGACTTCCCGTCAGAGCCGACTGGGCGGCCGCTTATCGAGGGCCGACCGCCGTCGTTTACGGGCATACGCCGACGCCCGATGCCCAATGGGTTAACAATACACTTTGTCTGGACACTGGATGCGTCTTTGGCGGCAAGCTCACGGCTCTACGCTGGCCAGAGAAAACCTTGGTTGGTGTTCCGGCACTGCAGGTCTGGTGCGAGCCCATTCGCCCGCTCTCGCCCGCTGCCGCCGAGCGCTCTACCCAGGCCGTAGCCGACGATGTGCTCGAGCTGGCGGACGTGAGCGGCCGCCGCTGGATCGAGACTGAATTGTACGGTCGCGTCGTGGTCGCCGAAGCGAACGCCACGGCCGCTCTCGAAGCGATGAGTAGGTTCGCGCTGGCGCCACAATGGCTTGCTTATCTGCCGCCGACCATGTCGCCGTCCGAGACCAGCGCAGTCGACGGCTGGCTGGAGCGCCCGGAAGAAGCGTTCTCGTACTACCGGTCGCAAGCGGTGGCCAAGGTCGTGTGCGAGGAGAAGCACATGGGCTCGCGCGCCGTGGTCGCGCTTTGCCGCGACCAGCAGGCTGCCAGCGCCCGCTTCTCTGCGCCTGCGGGAGAGAGCGGTGCCATCTGGACCCGCACGGGCCGGCCGTTTTTCGCTGACCCCGCGCAGACCTGCAAGTTGCTGGCGCGCCTGCGAATCGCCGCCGAGACGGCTGGCTTGTGGCAGGCGCTCGAGACCGACTGGGTCCTGCTCGACGCCGAAATCATGCCCTGGTCTGCCAAAGCCGACGCGCTGATCGACAGCCAATATCGGCCGGTCGCGGTTTCCGCGCAGGCTGGCCTTGCCGCGACCAACCACGCGCTGGCTCGGGCGCGCTCGGCTGGCGTGCCGGTCGACAAGCTTGCGACACGCTTTCAGGAACGCCGTCGCCGCGCCGATCTCTATGCCCGGGCCTGGCAGCCTTACGTTTGGCCTGTCACCGGCGTGGACGATCTGAAAGTCGCGCCCTTCCACATATTGGCCTCCGAGGGCCGATCGTGGTTCGACCGCGACCACACCTGGCATGTGGATTGGGCCGATCGCCTCGCCGCCGCGGGCCAATCGGTCGTGACGTCGACGCGCTGGCGAACTGTCGATCTCGACGATGTCACCGCCTGCGCGGAAGCCACAACATGGTGGGAAGCGATCACCGCCACCGGCGCTGAGGGCATAGTTGTCAAGCCAACACCCTTCGTCCATCGAGGTCCCAAGGGGCTCGTGCAGCCCGCCCTCAAAGTGCGCGGCCGCGAGTATCTAAGAATAGTCTACGGGCCCGAGTACGACGCGCCGGAGCATCTCGTCCGCTTGCGGCAGCGCGGTCTGGTAGGCAAGCGTCGATTGGCACTACGGGA
>VGCQ01000029.1 GCA_016870055.1 Alphaproteobacteria bacterium
GACCGGCATGCGCATGCGCTTGGCCTTTGCGATCTGTGCTCACGTCGACGCGGACATACTGATTGTCGATGAGGCGTTGGCCGTCGGCGACGCAAATTTCCAGAAGAAGTGCATGGACTGGATCGACAAGTTCCGCCAAACGGGCACGCTGCTGCTCGTAAGCCACTCTCCGGCTGACATCACCGGCCTTTGCCGCAATGCCATTTGGATCGACAACGGCCGTGTCCGTCAAATGGGCAGCTCCGCCGACGTCGTACGCGCCTATTCAAGGGCGACCAGGGTCGAGAAGGACACTATGGACCGGTTCTCACCGACAGTGTGATTGCCTGAAGGTGGGAGTATTCGCGGATTGACCAATGGGACTGATTGCAAGTCCGCGGTTCATTCTGTACCACCAACCCAGCAAAGCGCCCCAAGGGGCGGCCGAACCGTTGGAGAGTAAGGATTTGGCAAACAGCGACGAATTGTATCGCCGGCTCTTCCGAACCACGCTCCTGATCAGACTGGTTGAGGAGCGTGTCATCGAGCTCTATCCGTCGGATCGAATTCAGAGCCCGGTTCACCTGTCGATCGGCCAGGAGGCGGTTGCCGTCGGCGTTTGCGACGCCCTGCGAGCGGATGACTTGGTGTTCGCCACATATCGGTCACACGGCTTCTACTTGGCCAAGGGCGGTCGCCTCGACCGAATGTTCGCTGAACTGTATGGGCGCATCGGTGGCGGCGCCAAAGGCAAAGCCGGATCGATGCATTTGTCGGCGCCTGAGGTGGGGCTCATGGGCTCGTCCGCGGTCGTTGCCAGCACCATCCCGCACGCTGTCGGCGCTGCAATGTCCTTCAAGCGACAAGGGAGCGACCGTATCGCCGTCGCAGTGTTCGGCGATGGTGCGACAGAAGAGGGTGTCTACCACGAAAGCATCAATTTTGCGTCACTGATGAAGGTGCCTGTCCTGTTCGTTTGCGAGGACAATGGCCTCGCAGTCCATAGTCATCGGCACATTCGGCAATCCTATCGTTTGCAGAAGCATGCGGAGATCTACGGTATCGCCTCGTGCCGGGTCGACGAAGGCTGGGACATGCTGGCCATTCGCGAGGCGAGCCTTGCAGCTGTGGCGCATGTACGGGCCGGCCGGCCTTTTCTCCTCGAGATAGCGACCTCCCGCTACATGGAGCATGTAGGCGTCGGCGAGGATTTCCACTTTCAGTACCGCGATCGTGCCGCCGTCGATGCCTGGAAAGCGCGCGATCCACTGGTTGTCGACAAGGCATTGACTGAAGCGCTGCGGCCGGAGCTCGAGCGTGAGATCGAGGCTGCAGTCGCATTTGCCGAGCGGAGTCCGGCGCCCGGCCGCGACGAACTGCTCACCGACATCATCTAAGTTCGAAAGCACCAGAGCATGACCCTAGCAGCGACCAAGGAACGCAAAGCGCCGACCCGTGTGCTGTCCTATGCCGGCGCTCTCCTTGAAACGATGGATGCAGCTCTGGCAAATCATGCCAACGTCTTCATCATGGGGCAGGGCGTCGACGACTTCAAAGGGATCTTCGGGTCGACGACCGGCCTTGCGCAAAAGTACGGCGCAGAGCGTGTGTTCGACGTTCCACTGATGGAAGAAGGAATGACCGGCGTGGCGATCGGTGCTGCGTTGGTTGGCGACTATCCGATAACCACGCACATTCGTGCTGATTTTTCGTTCTTGGCGATGAACCAGATCATCAATCTGGCTGCGAAGTATCGCTACATGTTCGGCGGCTCCATGAGTTGCCCGATGCTGATTCGCCTGGTTGTCGGCCGTAGCTGGGGGCAGGGGGCACAACACTCGCAGAGTCCACAGGCGACCTTCGCGCACTTCCCCGGCCTGACAGTCGTCATGCCTGCCACGAGTCAGGCGATTCTCGACATGTACCCCAAGATCATCGCGCGCCACCCCGGCCCGGTGATCAGCATTGAGCACCGACTGCTCTACAATCTCGATTTCACGGTTTCGTCCAACGCGCCGGCCATTCCGCTGTCTACCTACATTGCGCGGGAGGGCAAGGACGTGACTGTCGTCGCCACTTCGGTGATGGTTGTCGAGGCGTTGCGTGCGGCCCAGTACGTCAAGGAAGCCGCCGGAGTTGAGGCGGAAGTCATAGACCTCAATTCGATAAGTCATCCCGATTGGGAGCTCGTCGTGCAGAGCGTCCGCAAGACCGGCCGATTGGTCATCGCCGACACCTCTTGGCTGGAATACGGGGTCGCTGCCGAAGTGTGTCGCCAGTTGATGCTACGCGAGCCGAGAGCCCTGGCCGCACCGCCAACCATGCTCGGCATGGCCTCGGCGCCCTGTCCGACGGCAAAGAGCCTGGAGGACCTCTACTACCCCAGCCAGCACGAGACGGTCGACGCGATCCTGGCGCAAGTCCGCGGCGTCGGTCACGGCGTCGCTTTGCCGACTGAACGGTCGATGACCGAAGCGTTCAAGAAGTTTCGCGGACCGTTTTAGGCGTTTGTTTAGGATCGTGAGTCGTCCGATACCACTCGAGGGTTCGGCGTAACCCGTCGGGTAGCCTCGTTCTGGCTTCGAACCCGAGCAGGTCGCGAGCCAATCGATTGTCCATCAACCGGACTGGAATGGTACTGGGCCGCGACGGATCGAACCGGACGTCGGCATCGCCGAAGCCGTCGACGTCGAGCAGTGTCTGAAGGACTTGCCGGACCGAATGGCCCCTGCCGGCGCAAATGTTGACCTCGAAGTAGGCGCGATCGACGGCGAAGGCTGCAAGCAGGCCGTCAATGAAGTCGTCGATGTACAGGAGATCCCGGATGTCTTCGCCGGTTCCCCAGACCTCCAAAGGCGTTTGGCGCTCCACCACACGTCGAATGAGTGCGGCGGTGACATGACTGACGGCAAAGTCGAACTTGTCGTAGGGACCGTAGATGTTGGAGGGCCGCACAACGACCGTCGGCATCGATGGCGTGATCTTTTCGCCGTAAGTGCGGCAGAGTATCTCGACATAGCGCTTCATCCAGCCGACCGGAAAGTAGACTTCATGGGGGTCGCCCATCATCCCCTCCGCTTCGGCGACGGGCCGCGCGCCGGTATCCGGATAGACGGCGCCGGTCGAGATGAAGCAAACTTTTTGCACGCGAGCCCGATAGGCAGCATCGAGCAATGAGGCATTGATCAGCACGTTCGGTGTGACATGCGCCAGCGGCGTAGCGCGGATCACGGCGGCCCCTGATGTATGAGCGGCGCAAATGAACACATAGTCCATGCCCTCGACCGCACGCGCGCAGTCTTCCAGACGGCGCAAGTCGAGTTTCACGACCTCGGCTGTGGGGAACGCCGCTTGCAGAGGCTTGTCATGGAGGGTCAGTCGCAGACGCGCGCCTTGTCGCGTTAGCCTTAGTGCCAGGTTGGTTCCGATGAAGCCGGCTCCGCCGGCGACGAGAATTTTCCTGTCGGTGAAGTCCATTGGCGAGCCTGGTTTCCTTACAGTGGGCTGAGACCACAGCCCCACTTGCCCGTGTTTCCCTAGTCGGCCGAAGGAAATTACGTCGTTTTTTCAATCGACTAGGGATGCAATTGTGTTGCGTCTCTGAAGGTGTTCATCTACCTCTTGCTTTAGGGACGCTGCATATCCCTGTTGCTTCGTGAGCCCACAGCGGACGGAAGCAGAGCCAGGATTGCAGTTTTATGACAACGACAGCTCAGGCCAAGTGCGCATGACCAGTCCAAATGGGAGCCAAGCTCAGGCGGCTTCTACCAGCGCCGCTGAGGCGCTCCAGCCGTCGAACAGGCAGACGATGGCTGCTGTAACGGTCGGCCTGGTCCAGATCAACAATTCATTCTCCGGGCAGAATTATCTGCCCTATTCTGTCGCGCTGTTGCAGACATACCTGCAGCAGAAATCAAGACACCCAGAGCGATTTAGGTTCCTGCCGCCGCTCTACAAGCGGATCCGTATCGCCGATGCCGTTGAAGCACTGCTCGAAGCCGATGTCGTGGGCTTCAGCACCTACGTCTGGAACGGCCGCATCTCATTGGAGATCGCCCGCCGTCTGAAGGCCGTAAAGCCCGGGATCGTCATCGTTTTCGGAGGGCCCCACGTACCTGACCAGCCTGAGGCTTTTCTGCGGGCCAATCGGCAAATCGACATTGCCGTCCACAATGAGGGCGAGCGGACCTTTCTCAAGTTCCTGGAAATGTTTCCGGCACGCCATTGGGCCGATCTAGCCGGCGTGAGTTTCATCGATGAGGACGGCGTATTCGTGCGCAAGCCGAACGTCGAGCGGGTACGCGATCTCGACGAGATTCCGTCGCCGTTTCTCGAAGGTGCTTTCGACACCATCATGGCCGCCAATCCGAACGAGAGCTGGATCGGCCTGTGGGAAACCAACCGTGGTTGCCCGTTCCGTTGTACCTTCTGTGACTGGGGGTCGGCCACTGCCGCCAAGGTGACGAAGTTCGGCGAAGAGCGGCTCTTTCGGGAAGTCAATTGGTTTGCCAAGAACAAGATCGAGTACATCTTCTGCTGCGACGCGAATTTCGGAATACAGAAGCGCGATGTCGACATCGCCAGTTATGTGGCCGCTATCAAAAAGAGTACCGGCTATCCCGTGGCCCTTTCGGTGCAGAACACGAAGAATGCGACGGAGCGAGCCTATCTGACGCAGAAAATCCTATCCGACGCCGGCTTGAACAAGGGTGTGGCCTTGTCGATGCAGAGCGTCGACATGACAACCCTCGAAGCGATCAAGCGCGACAATATTTCGCTCGATACCTACATGGAGCTGCAGCGGCGCTTCACGAAGGACAAGGTCGAAACCTATTCGGACTTGATCCTCGGACTGCCCGGCGAGACCTACGAATCTTTTGTGCGCGGCGTCGATCAGCTCATGGAGAATGGCCAGCACAATCGTATTCAGTTCAACAATCTTTCGATCCTGCCCAACGCCGAGATGGGAGATCCGGCCTATCAGGCCAAGTACGGCATGGTCACGGTCGAGTCGAAGATCATCAATATTCATGGCGAACGCGTCGAGCTCGACGACGACGTGCCGGAAGTCCAGGATTTGGTCATCGCGACAGCGGCGACTCCGCTGGCCGACTGGCGCCGAACGCGCGTCTTCTGCTGGATGACCGCGCTCCTGCATTTCGACAAACTATTTCAGATTCCGTTGATCTTGACGCACGGCGTCTCGGGGATCTCGTACCGGGACATGATCGAGGCGTTCATGGCGGCGGATCCCGACCGCTATCCTCTGATCGATGAAATCAACGCGTTCTTCCACGCTGAAGCCGAGTCGATCCAGAAGGGCGGTCCGGAATATGTGTTCTCCAAGGAGTACCTTGGCATCTACTGGCCGGCGGACGAGTATATCTTCGTGAAGTTGACGGCCGAAGGCCGGTTCGACGCATTTTACGCCGAAGCGGGGCGGCTGCTGGCCGAGATCGTCGGAGCACGCAGTGCAGGGCTGCCGATGGACGTGATCGAGGAAGCCGTCAAGCTCAACCACGCACTCGTCCATCAACCCTTCCAGAAGACGAACGTCGAGGTGCGCCTGCGCTACGACTTGCTGGACTACTGGCACAAAGTGCGCAACGGGGAGCAGGCGCCTTTGCGCCAGACCGACATGGTCATTGAGGTCGACCGAACCAGCAAACCCTACGACGATTTTCAGAAGTGGTGTCGAGAGATCGTGTGGTGGGGAAACAAGAAGGGTGCCTATCTCTACTCGCCGAGGGCGGTCGAGATCACGAAGGAACTCGCTGGCCACTACTGACCGCGAAACAGGCCACTGAAATGCACTACCGGATCCTCGGCCGGACCGGTCTCGCCGTCTCTGAAATTGGTTTTGGGGCGTGGGGCATTGGCGGCCGCACCGTCGGTCACACGTCGTACGGTGAGACCGACGATACCCAGTCGATTGCCGCGCTGCAGCGCGCTGTCGAACGCGGCGTCACCTTCTTCGACACGTCGAGTGCCTATGGCAGCGGCCATAGTGAGGAGTTGATCGGCCAGGCCTTCGCGGGACAGAGAGAGCGTGTCGTCGTTGCGACGAAGGCGGGCTATGACAGCTGGGATCGTCAACCGGACTTCTCGGCTGGCGCCATAGTGGCGTCGGCGGAACGAAGTCTCGCGCGTTTGCGCGCCGACTATATCGACGTCTTGCAGCTGCACAATCCACCGCGTGATGCTTGGCAGACTGGCGAACTTCGGGAAGCCCTGTCACGGTTGACCCGCACCGGCAAGATTCGAACTTGGGGTGTCTCGGCGAAGTCGCCGATCGAAGCAAGAGACGCCGTGTGTCTGTGGGACGCGCCCATTGTTCAAGCGAACTTCAACATGATGGACGTCCGGGCACTAACGTGTGGATTGTTCGACGAGGTCGAGCGTCACAAGGCGGGATTTATCGCTCGCACGCCGCTTTGTTTTGGATTCCTGGCGGGAACGATTCGCCGCGATGCTGTGTTTCCCGCCGGCGATCATCGGCTGGGCTGGTCACGCGCCCAAATCGACAACTGGATCGACGGCGCGGCGGAACTCCTGGCCGCCGTGTCCGCAGCACCGGGTAAGTCGGCGGTTCACAGTGCGTTGCGCTTCTGCCTGTCGTTTCCCGCCGTCTCAAGCGTCATTCCTGGGATTCTGACTCCCCGGGAAGTCGACGAGAACTCGGAGGCAAGCGCACTAGGGGCCTTGCCGCCCGCAGCCATAGAGGCGGTCTTGGCGATCAACCGCAACCGCGAATTCATGGTCGCGCGCAGCGCTTGACGAAGTCGAGCAGGCTTCCGCCGTCAAACTTGTATCCGGCAATGCCGGCCGCCTTTGCGGCCTGCACGTCGGTGTCTCGATCGCCGATCATGAAAGAACGATCGATGGCGGGCGTCCAGTCTCGTAGCAGCTTCAGAAGCATGCCGGGGGCCGGCTTTCGAAAGTCCGAGATCCTCCGGTAGTGGTCGACCACTCCATCGGGGTGATAGGGGCAGTACTCGAAGGCGTCTATGTGCGCGCCATGCCGCTGTAATTCGTCCTGCATCCAGGTATGCAGCTCCTTCACCTGCTGCTCACCATAATAGCCGTGGGCGACGCCGCCCTGATTCGTCACGACGAAGACGTAGTAGCCGGCGTCGTTCAACCACCGGACAGCCTTGAGTGCGCCATCGATCCACACGAACTTGTCGGGCCTGTGAACGTACCCGTCATCGCGATTTAGAACACCATCTCTGTCGAAGAAGACGGCTGGCCTCGACATGGAAGCCGGCAACACCGACTGGGCACGCACAAAGTCGTCAGGCAGGCCGATATCTATGAAAGTCTTCGCGGCTGCACTGCCCAGCAGGCGTCCACTCGCTGCGAGGCCGGGCAGAATTTCGCGCTCGAGAGAGCACGGCATCGTCTTGATCAGCTCCAAGACCGTGCGGCGCGTCAGATAGACGCCGGCATTGATAGGTTGGGTCGTTTCTCCCTCAGCCTGAAAACTGTGGACCCGTTGGCCACGAAGCTCGACCCGACCGTAACGAGTTCCGACGACGCCAAGTGCCAGCGCCGCATGAAGCGTCCAATCATCGCGCGGCAGCGCTTCGGACAACGCCAACCAGTTGAAGTCGAAAAACGAATCGCCGTTCAACAGAAAGAACGTGTCGTCGAGGCGGTCGCCGGCATTGGCGAGCGCGCCGGCGGTTCCGGCGGGCTTGGGCTCGACCACGACGTCCACCGCCAGCTGCCCGAACGAACGGCCGGCGTAGCGCTCGGCAATGTCTCCAGAGCGATAGCCGGTCAGCAGCAAGAGCTGTTGCAACCCAAAGCGTCGCGCCTCATGCACCAGGTAGTCGAGAAACGGCCGCCCCGCTACCGGAAGCAGCGGCTTGGGAGTTTGCTCGGTGAGCGCGCCAAGTCTCGTGCCGCGACCGCCGACCAGGCAGACCGCCTGTTTGACAGTCACGATGCGCCGGCCACTTGCGAGGTGTCCCATTCGGCTCTCGCCAAGACGTGCTCGATCAGCGGCTCACCGGCAAGTCCCCAATCGTCTGTGTTGGTGATCAGCGACGTGTCGTTCTTTGCATAGCGGCGGGCCTTGACCACGAAGTTGCGCTCGACGGAGGGGCCCAGAATGCCGTCGACGCCACGCATGCGGCGGCGCGGATAGTCGAACAGAATTCTGAGTTCGATCGCCAGGCCGGTCGTTATACCCCCTATCAGCAGTCGCTCGAGTCCGGTCTGCCAACTCTGCCAATCCTGTGAGACTCGCTGAGTGAAGGTGTGGTCGTGAGAGATCTTGTAGACACGGCACGTGTCGGGCCAGCACACCTCTCGCACACCATGCGCCGCTGCGGCGTGCAAGGCAATCGAATCGGCATCCAAGCACAGAACGGTCGGATCGTCTTGGAAGCCGCGAATGGCATGCCAGTGGCGCGCCGCCATCAGCATGAAATCGCCACAGGCGTTGGTGTGAAGATCGCGGATTCCCCAATACGGGCTCTGGGTGAGCCGGGCGTGATGCTGAACAATGTTCTCCGACATTCGCTCGAACAGCTCGGTTTCGCCCCAGTGTAGCCAGTCGTTGGAATCGAGATGCACGTCATACCGGTCGCAGCGGTATGCCTCGTCTTCATCGAGCTGTCGGCGCGCAATTCTCTCGATTATGTCATCCGTGAAATAGGTGTCGAGCGCCTTGGGGACGATGAAGCGACCGCGTGCGCGACGCATTCCGGCGTTCGCGGCATTCAAGCTGTGCATTCCTTTGTAGGCGGAACCGACCAGCGGCCGATGGTAGCGACCGTCGACGACTATCATGCGCAGGCTCACCGAGCCGCCACTGACAACGCCTTCGAGCAGACTGGACATGGGTGGGCGATCAGTCGGCGGGTTCCATTCGACGAGAATGATCTCCGACGGCACCGCATGACGCTGTAGCTGTCGCGCCAGCAGACCGACGGCATGACGGATGTGTTCCACATACCGATCGATGTAACCGTCGTTTCGCAACCATCCGACGATGCTGATGTAGGGGGCCGACGCTGTCATGAGCTTGTCTAGGCTGCTGCCGAGGTCGACCGGCAATGGGCGCGACGCCGGCGACGCGGTGCCACCAGCTCCAAGCGCGGCACGCGCCACATATTGTCAGCCTTTGGTATCGTACTGCAAGAGGCGGCCGTCCGCTGTTGGCGATGGTCGTTGGCTGTGTCCCCTGAGGGGCGAGCAACGTTTCTGCATCCCGCGCAGAACCACAGGTCGGATCGCATGGGGGCTGCCAATCACGCCACTGCGAAGCGCTTCATGTCATCTCGCTCGAAGAGCGTCGACCGATGATAGGCTCGCGCGACGTCGGTAACGTCGCCGGCTTCGCGGACGCGCCCGTCGTCGATCCATATCGCCTGTTCGCAGAGCTGCGAGAGTTCACTCGTGGAGTGGCTGACAAAAAGCAGCGTGCCAGTCCGCCGGAAGTTGTTGATCCAGGCGACGCACCTTTTCTGAAAAGCCATGTCGCCGACGGCGAGCGCCTCGTCGACGATCAAGATGTCGGCTTCGATATGAGCGCAAATCGCAAAGGCCAAGCGCATGCGCATGCCCATGGAATATTGCTTCAGTGGTCGTTCCATGAAGTCGCCGACGCCGGCGAACTCTGCGATCGAGTCGAATTTGTCCAGAATCTCCCGGCGCTTCAACCCCAGGATAGCGCCGCCGATCAGCACATTCTCGCGCCCTGTTCCCTCGTAGTCGAACGTCGCACCAAGGGCGAGTACGGGCGCGACTCGCCCTTTGACCCAGATCTCGCCCTTCGTCGGGCGGGTCATGCCGCAGACAATCTGCAGCAGCGTGGACTTGCCACAACCATTGCGTCCGACGATGCCGATGCTCGTGCCGCGTCGAACCTCGAAGCTGATGTCTTTCAGGGCCCAGAACGACTTGTAGTAGGGACGCTCTTCCGAGCCCAGGAGCTGTTGCTTCATCCAGTCGCCTGGAGTGTCATAGAGCTTGTAGGCCTTCGCAAGGTGTGTCGCCCTGATTGCGACCTCGGTGTCAGATGACATCGGCGATCGCATTCTGCTGGCGTCGGAAGAACCAATAGCCGAACCAGAAGAAGAACATCGAAATAAACATCGTCCAGGCGATCACCAGCCCGTCGGAAACCTTCCCGAAGACGACCAGGTCGCGAATGATCTCGATGAAGCCTGTGAGGACGTTGGCATACATCAAGAGCTTCATGTTTGGACTTAGTGTCTCGTGCGAATAAAACACCGGCGTGGCGAACATCAGGACCGGTGCGATGGTACCCATCAAATACGCGGTATCGCGCGTAAATGCTCCCATCGCCGACAACAGCCAGGTGATGCCGATCAGAAAGCCTAGAAACGGGATGAACCAGAGGGGCAGCAGCAGAACGGTCCAGTGCAGCCAGCCGACGAAAAGCAGTTGGCACAGCAGCATCAGGGCCAGACCGATGGTCGCATAGGTGGTGGCACGCAGGGTCGAGATGATCGGCAACATCTCCGCCGGAAACATCGTCTGCTTGATATAGTGAGAATACTCGTGAAGCAGCGAGGGGGCACGGTAGGCCATTTCCGTGAAGAAGTTGAAGGCCACCAACCCGCCGAACACAAAGAGGGCATAGTCCAGCGAGGAACTCGAATCGGCTTTGTTGGGAAGTTTGGCCGAACCACCGAAGACGATCGTGTAGGTCACAAGGGATATCAGCGGCGCCACGACCGCCCATACCCATCCAGCCATGGAGCCGCTGAACCGTTCGCGCAACTCGCGGCGCAGGATCGCCGCAATGAGATCACGGTGGTGCCAAGCCTCTGCAAAAGGCCGAAACAGGAACCTGATGGCGCGTTCGAGCCAATTGTAGTCCCGCGCCTCGACAGTCTTGCCGTCCAGAATGTGCATGACTGGTGCGTCGGGGAGTTGCTGGCGATCGTTCACGTTGGTCATTGAAGTAGAAGGGGCGATCCCATGGCCGGTCGTGATATGGCAAAGACGCTTGCTGGGGAGATGGCGGCAGGTCGCATAGCATAGGGAATTCGGTAGAGGTAGCCTCGATAGGGCCATGGCAGGGCTTTTCCACTGTCTTTGGTAGGAAATTTTCTTTGGATTTCGTCGTTCGTGCGTTGAAGTGGCGGCCCTGACGCCGGCTTGACGCTCCCTGGCGGTTGGGCTAGCGGGAAACTTGCGGGATTGGTTTCTTTCCTGCGGCGCCGCCAGCGGTGAAAGTTCTCATCTTGATTGCCCGGACCACGACCTCGAGAGCCACCATTGGCTGACAGCGGCATATTTAGGGCGGCCATTGCACCAATGAAGCGGCTGTGGCGGCGGCCTGTGACGGTCGAAATGGCGCACGGAGCCGGTGACGGCGAACAGGGCGCGCGAGTTCATTTTCGCGACGGCCTGATGAAGATGCGTAGCCGGGATGGCGAGGGCGCGCTCGCGGCGTTCGACCGGGCATTGGCTCTGCTTCCCGAGTTCGCCGACGCGGTGATGGCGCGTGCCGAAGTTCTCGACCGTCTGGGCCGCGGCGAGGAAGCGCGCAGTGAGTATGAGCGTGCGCGTCGCATTTGGTCGGCGCTGCCGCCCGGCGCTGCGGATCGGCGCTATCTGTTCCGCCAGCGCGGCTACTTTGCCTTCGAAAGCGAGGCCTACGACCTCGTGCGCAGTAACGTCAGGAGCAGGATTCTGCCGCATCTCGCGCACGGCAACGCTTTGCTGGCCCGTGGTCGGGCGTCGGAGGCCTTGGACAGCTACGAACGCGCCCTGAAGGTGAAGCCGAAGCTCCCCGAGGCACTTGCTCTCAAGGGTGAGGCATTGCTGGCGTTGGGCCGCTATCAGGATGCGCTTCAGCTCTTCGACGAAGTGCTGGTCGTCAATCCGAAGGACGGTGAGACCCTCAATAGCCGCGGCATCGCGCGCCTCGCTCTTGGCCGAATAGCCGAAGCCAATGACGACTGGCGCCGGCAATTCGAGCTCTTGCCGTTTTCAAACTCGGCGGCGCGGGCCTGCGTGGCGATGCGTCAGGGGCACTACGACGCGGCTCTCCATGAGTTCGAGCTTGCCCGCGCGAAGGCCCCCAAGAATCCTTATTGGCTGCTCTATACCTTGACGGCAGCGCGGCTTGCCGGCGCGCCAGCCGAGTCGGCCCCTGTCGATGGTGGCGAACGATGGCCGGCGATTCTGCTGGCTTTTCACGTCGGCCAGGTGACGAAAGAAGCGTTGCTCTGCCGAGCCGATACGCCAGCCCGTCTTGCCGAAGCGAGGTTTCAGATGGGCGTGCTGATTGCCGGCAGCAACCCGGCGGCGGCGCGCCGGCACTGGCAGGACGTCGTCGATCAAGGGCCGCCAGCATTGATCGAGTATGCCGCGGCCAGCAACAAGCTGGCCCGGTCGAACGCTTAGCTCCGGCGCGGGCGAGGGCAGCATGTTTTCCGTCATTCTCTACGGACGCAACGACAGTCACGGCTACAATCTGCACAAGCGGGCTGCGATCAGCTTCAATGCCCTGGCCGAAGTGATGTCCGACGCGGACGACGAGATCCTCTTTGTCGACTACAACACGCCGGACGATCATCCGACCTTCCCGGAGGCGATCCACGACACGCTGACCGACAAAGCCAAGAAGGTGTTGCGCATCCTGCGCGTGCGCCCCGATCAGCATGTCCGTCATCGGCTGAAGACGCATCTGGTGGCACTTGAGGCACAGTCGCGCAATGTGGCGCTCAGGCGCTCGAACCCGCGCAACCGATGGATTCTCTACACCAACACCGACATGCTGCTGGTGCCGCGCCAGGAAGGCGAGTCTTTGAGCGACATTCTGGGGGCCGTCCCGGACGGCTTCTATCAGGTGCCCCGATTCGAGATTCCCGAGATGCTGTGGGAGGCGGCGTTCGACCGGCGGGATCCAGCGGGAAATCTGGCCAAGTTGCGGGACTGGGCGGTCCGATTCCACCTGAACCAGGTGGTGCACAACTACATGCCGATGAAATACGACGCGTTGGGCGACTTTCAGGCGGCGTTGCGCGAGGACATGTTCGCAATCCACGGATTCGACGAAAGCATGATCCTGGGCTGGCACTGTGATTCGAATCTGGCGGCGCGGTTGGCGCTCTATCGCGGTCGTGTCGACACGCTGATCGACAAGGTGTTCGGCTACCACTGCGACCATACGCGAGTGGCGGCCGCCAACAACAAAGGCCGCGCCACGCGGATGAACGACCTGGACCACTACATCTGGAATGTCGCCACGCCATACGTGCCCGCGCAGGCCGACAACTGGGGCTGGCCGGACGTCGAGATCGAGGAGATCCGGCTCGATCGCGACACCGCCTACCAGCGCTTCACCGCGGGGCTCGACAAGGCGATCGACCCGGCAACCGAGCCGTTCGTCGAGACCAGCGTGGAGTGGCAGCTTTTTCAAGATCTGACCTATGACCTGCCGCATACCTTACCGTTCGTTTGCGATCAGATGGTGACGTTCCCGCGTTCGACCGCGCTCATGTTGGTAGCGGCCCGCTCGGACTTCGTCGGCGGCTTCGTCAAGGCTTGGCACGGGATGGGCTTTTCTGGTCCCATCCTCGTCCCCATGGAGTGCGACGGCCTGCCGACCGAGCTGTCCGGTGTCGAGCGGGCACCCTTCGCCGATCTGCTGCCGAAGGCCGATCTGTTCATCTTCGAATTCGGCCTTGCCACCCAGACCGCGACCGAGCCCGTGCGAATCGGCAGGCCGATGACGGCAATCGACAAGAAGCGGCTGAAAGTGATCGAGCGACTGTTCAAGCGGGCGGTAGCGCTCGAGGCCGAGACGCGCCCCGAAGGCCGGCGCCTGCCGCGGCGCTTCATCGGCGTCAATGTGATCTTCAACAAGTTTTGGACCACCTTCACGAACTACGTCGGCGCCAACATCAATCCCTTCTGCAGTCAGGTTCTCGCCGGTTTCCCGCGCGAGGATGAATCACTCAAGGGAAAGGTCTTGAAGTTCCGCGCCCGTCAAGCCTGGTAGGCGGAACGGCGGCGCGCTCCAGGTGATACAGGCTTTCGACGCAAGTCTTGTCGTGAAGCGCTATTGCACCGGGTCGGCTCAGCGCCCGGCGCCTAGGTAGAGGACGTCGGCCACGTCGGTGAATTTCTGGGCTGGTAGCGTGCGCCAGAGGTCGAGCACAGTAAGCCGCTGACCGTCGCGTTTGCACCAAGCCGGATCGATCTCCTTGTAGTCCGGCCAGCCGGTCGCGACGATCAGAAGGTCGCAGTCCCGCACGACGCGTTCGACCGAGGACGCACCGACGACCTTGTCGCCCAATACCGCGATCGCCGCATCCTGCGCCAGCGGATCGTGCACGGCCACGACGTAGCCCGCATCGGCGAGCTTGGCGGCGAGCTTGACGCTGTGGCTTTCCTCGACCACCGGCGTTTGCGGCTTGTAGGAGAGGCCGAGCAGGGCGATCCGGGTGCCTGCCATGGCCAGCTTGGCGACCAGGTCCGACAGCCGGTCGATCTGGTGATTGTTGATGCGATCGGTCGCCTCCGCGACGTCGGCCCGTGCGCCGATCTTGCGAGCGAGCGCCGCGAAAGCGACGTTGTCACGCGGAAAGCAGGGACCGCCATAGCCCATCGCGCCCTTCAGATACTTGGCGCCGATGCGGGTGTCTGCACCCAGCGCCTTGGTCACGACGTCGACATCCGAACCCGGGAGGCGATCGCAGATGTCGGCCAGCATGTTGGCGTAGGAAATCTTCGTCGTCACATAGGTGTTGACCGAAATCTTGGTGAGTTCGGCGTTGATGAAGTTCATGCGCTGCACGGGTGGCTTCTTCTCGCACATCTGCAAATAGATGGTCTGCAGCATGTCGCCGGCCTTGGCATCGCTTTCGCCGATCAGGATCGAGTCGGGAAAGAGCATGTCGCGCACCACGCTGCCGAGCGCGATGAACTCCGGATTGTAGCAAAGCCCGAGGTCCGGCCCTACTTTGCGGCCCGACGCCGCCTCCAGCGCTGCCTTGATCTCGCCGCCCGTCGTGCCCGGCATCACGGTGCTGGTGATCACCACCATATGGTAGCCTCGCTTGGCTCGCAGCGCCTTGCCGAGCGACCCCATCGCCTGGAGCACGAAGCGATTGGAAAAGAAGCCGGTGCTGTCCGATGGCGTCGGAACGATCACGAAGCTTGCGTCGCTTTTTTCGATCGCTTCGTTGGGGTCCATCGTTGCCGACAAGCGGCTCTTGTTGGCTGCGATCAGCTCATTGAGCTGAGGTTCGACGATCGGCATCCTGCCGGCGTTCAGGGCGTCGACCAGGACCTTGCTCACATCGAGGCCGATCACGGTGAAGCCGCGGCTGGCCAGCACCGCCGACAGAGGGGCTCCGAGCTTGCCAAGACCGACGACCGACACGCGAGGAAGAGCAGCTGTAGTCATTTCCATATCCATTTGCGGGGGGCCGGTACTGATACTGTCGCGGACGCCGCAGCGCTACCCCGAATTTGCAGCGATATGGCGTCGATTCACGGCTTGCGCTGTCGCGCCGCAGGGGTGAAAACTAAAAGCCGGAAGTGCGCGCCAAGAGCGAGGGGAGCGGATGAAAGTAGAATTTTCGGCCTTTCCAAGGGCCTTCTCGGGCAATCTGGCTGTGTTCGTCGCCGCCGACAAGCAACTCTCGGCAAGCGCGCAGGCCGTCGACAAGACCGTCGACGGCGCCGTCGCGCGTGGTATCGGCGCCAGCCGCTTTAGCGGTGCCAAGGGCCAATCGCTGACGTTGCTGGGCCAATCGGGTGGCGTCGTTCGGCTTACCCTGCTGGGAGTCGGCAAGGCGCGTGAACTCGACGCCCGTGCCGCCGAGGCTTTGGGCGGCATCCTGGCGGCCGATGCCAACGCCGCCGGTCAGAAGGCCGTCGCGGTCGCCGTGGACGCCGTCAAGGGCAGCCGCCTGACACCCGGCCAAATTGCCGCGCGCATTGCGCTCGGTGCTCAACTTCGCAACTACCGGTTCGACAAGTACAAGACCAAGGACAAGCCCGAACAGAAGCACTCGCTGGAGCAGATCACCATCTTCGTGGCGGGGCCGGCCGAAGCACGCCGCGTTCACGAGAGGCTGGCGCCCACCATCGATGCCGTATTCTTCGCCCGTGATCTCGTCAGCGAGCCTGCCAATGTGCTTTACCCCGCCGAGTTCGCTCGCCGAGCGCGCGACCTCGGCAAGCTCGGCGTCAAAGTCGAGATTCTGGGCGAAGCCGAGATGAAGAAGCTCGGGATGAATACCTTGTTGGGCGTAGGGCAAGGCAGCGAGCGCGAATCCCAGCTCCTGGTGATGCGCTGGATGAATGGGCCCAAAAACCAGAAGCCTGTCGCATTGATCGGCAAGGGTGTGTGCTTCGATACTGGTGGCATTTCGCTAAAGCCTGCCGGTGGCATGGAAGACATGAAATGGGACATGGGCGGCGCCGGCGCCGTCACCGGTGCGATGCGCTTGCTGGCCGGCCGCAAGGCCCGCGTCAATGTCGTCGGCGTCTGCGCCCTGGTCGAGAACATGCCGGACGGCAATGCCCAGCGGCCGGGCGACGTCGTCAAGAGCATGTCGGGACAGACCGTCGAGGTGATCAACACCGATGCGGAGGGCAGGCTGATCCTGTGTGACGCGATGTGGTACGCCCAGGAGAAGTACAAGCCGCAAGCGATGGTCGAGCTGTCGACCCTGACCGGGGCCATCATCGTGGCGCTTGGGCACGAGCGCGCCGGACTGTTCAGCAACAACACCGCGCTTTCCAACAAGCTGCGCGCGGCCGGTGCCGGCATCGGTGAGAAGCTTTGGCGCATGCCGCTCGGCCCCAAATACGACAAGCTGATCGATTCGGATATCGCCGACATGAAAAATGTCGGAAGCGGACGTGACGGCGGCTCGATCACTGCGGCCCAGTTCCTGCAACGCTTCGTTCAGGATGGAGTAGCCTGGGCTCATATCGACATCGCCGGCGTCGCCTGGTCGAGCAAGGGTGACAGCACCACGCCGAAAGGCGCGACGGCCTACGGCGTGCGCCTGCTCGACGCGTGGATCGCCGAAACCTACGAGCGCTGACGATCCGCGGCGAGTGCCGGCGGTGACCGAGGTCAACTTCTATCATCTGACCCGATCTTCGCTCGAGGACGCGCTGCCTCGTCTGTTGGTCAAGACACTGCAGGCCGGCGAGCGGGCAGTCGTCATGGTCGGCTCGCCCGAGCGGGTCGATGCGCTGAACACCCATTTGTGGACCTATGACCCCAACAGCTTCCTGCCGCATGGATCGGCGAGAGACGGCGAGGCCGATCGGCAGCCGGTCTGGTTGACGCATCTCGACGAAAATCCCAACAAAGCGGGCTTTCTCTTCGTCGCCGACCGTGCTCGCTCCGAGCGGGTCGGCGACTACAAGCGCTGCTTCGAGCTGTTCGACGGTCGCGACGACATGGCCGTCGCCGACGCCAGGGAGCGGTGGAAAGCTTACAAAGCCGCCGGCCATGTCGTCGTCTACTGGCAGCAGACGGCCGGCGGCAGTTGGGAGAAGAAGGCCTAAGGTCGCTTCTCGCGCGGGAACCAGTAGCCGCGCCAGGCTGATCTCAGTCGCTCCCGGACCGGCACCGGTCCCTCCGGCCGATAGAAGCTCGCAGCGTCGGCCTCGAAAGTCGCCATGTACCGTCGATAGGGCAGCGGACGGCGGCGTTGGCGCTGCGTCTGCGCGGCCAGCAGATCGAGAGCCGCCTCGACATCGAGCAATCGGGTCAACGTCTCGCGCTTGGCAAGCAGCAGTTCGGCCGCCGCGTCTGGCACGTCCCATGCCGCGAAGATCGCGGCGAGCTTGGCCAGTTTCTCCGGGCCGAGGCCGGCGTTGGCAGCGGTGCGATGCGGCGCCAGCACGTCGCGCGCATAGTAGGCTTCGCCCTGGAATGGTCGACCCGATACGGTCTCGGCCGGGGTCGGCCAGATATAGCGCGCAGGCAGGGCGCGAGAGGAGAAGGTACGGACGTCGAGGCGCAGCAGGTCGAAACCTTCGGCGCGCATGAACCGATCGGTATTGTGAAAGGTATGGTCGTCGGGCTGCTCGGTGCCGACGAAATTGACCTCGAGCTGTACTGCCAGGGTGCCGAGCGACGCCAACCGTCCGGCAAAGGACTGCAGGATATCGAAGTCTGCGCCGTCGACGTCGACTTTGAGATAGTCGAGATCGGCCCACTGCCGTTCGGCGAGGAGTTCGGGTACGACCACCGGCCGGGCCGGGTCGGCAAGGCCGGTCAACTCCCAGGCGTTGTTGCGCAACTGCTCGGCCGTCGAGCTGTGCTTGAGCCGCGCGTCGCGAATCTCGCGGGTGCGCATGAAGCTCAGGCGATCGCGCATCCGCATGATCAGCGGAGCCGCCGGGCCGGCCGAGATGTCGATCGGTCGGTCCGCCGACCGCGCGGCGAAGGCCGCCACATAGCAGACGTCGGGGTTGCGCTCGGCGGCGCTGAGGCGCCGGCACTCGGTCTCGCTGGCATCGATGCCGAGCGCCGCCAGGCGCGGCTCGAAGGCGCGCCATATCGGATCGATGCCGCCCGAGCAGCCGACATCGACCAAGCGGAAGCGCTCCGTCTGGAGGCGGTTGGCGATGAGGCCCGGAAACGACGCGGCCATGCGGCGGCTAAACGGTCGCCACCGGCGTCGCCGGCGAGCCGACGGCGCCGGGCAGGCGCAGCGGCGGCGCCGTCAGAAGGAAGCGCGACCGCTCATGGTCACGCAGCCACAGAGCGAGATCCTTCAGCCACCAGATTTCGCCGAGGTTGAGGCCGAGCTTGAACAGGCAGTGGTTGTGCAACGGCAGCGATGGATGCTCGGCGGCGTCCGGCCCGGGTTTGGCCGGCACCGCTTCTACTCCGTAGTTGTCGGCGATCAGCGCGGCGATCTGGCTGTCGGAGATCCATTGCAGCAGGCGCTTGTCGCGGCCGTCGAGCACACAGCACATGGCGTGCACGCGCGCCGGATCGATCTTCTTGTCCATCTTGACGATCTCGTCGGTGAAGCCGGTGTAGAGCAGCAACATATCCCCCGGCTCGACGACGACCTTGTCGGCGTCGAGCACGCGCCGCAGGTCGTCGTAGCCGACGTACTTGTGGTCGCGGCCGAAGTGTTTCTCCAGATCGACCATCACGGCGCGCCCTTGGATCGCTTTCGCCGCCATGTTCTCGACGCCGAGCTTGTGGGCGTAGCTCAGATGGCCGCAACCGTCGCGGCCGGCATCGGGTTGCGGGCCGACGACATCGGAGCCGGCCTTGAAGCCGTTGTAGTACAGCGGCTCGGGCACGCCGTCGCCGTCGGCGTCGAAAAAACCGCCGACATGGGCGAGCGTGTCCCACTGGGTGGAGTATTGCAGGGTCAGGATCACGCGGTCATCGCTCGCGACATCGACGAACAGCGGATTGAGGCTCCGGGTGTGGAAGTTGAATCGCCAGCCGTTCTCGTCGCCGGTCGGCGACAGCACTGGCGGTAGCCGGCGCGGGTTCAGCACGTTCCCGCCCGGCAGGTCGAGCGGCAGGCTGAGGCAAAACGAGCGGCCTTCTTTGACCTCGGCGATGCCTTCCAGCACTTTTCTCGGGGTGATGAGGTTGAGGCGACCGAGCTGATCGTCGTCGCCCCAGTCGCCCCAGGTCGAGCCCTCCGGGCGGAATTTCCATCGCTTCATCGCCAAACTCCCTGCAATGGGCCGGGAGACTACCGTGCGGCATGGCGGCGCGTCATCACGTGCATGGCTCCTCGGCGCAATTCCTTGAACCTTCATTGCACGGTTCGTCTAGAGCGTCGCGCGTGAAATAGGAATCGAAGGGGGATTCCCAAGGAATCGGAAATCTGATTCAAGATGCTAGCTGGGCAGTGGAGGCCAGCATGGATGGGAAAGCCCTATTCGATTGACCTTCGCG
>VGCQ01000030.1 GCA_016870055.1 Alphaproteobacteria bacterium
CTGTCGATGGCCTTCCTCGGTCGTCTGGTCACGTCCTACGTGCCGCAGGCGCAGGTGAGGAAGCTCGGCACACGCTTCACGTCCATCACCTGGGTGGGTGACGTCATCACAGTGAGCGGCAAGGTCACCGGCAAGCGCGAGGAAGGTGGCCAGAAGCTGGTCGACCTCGAGGTCAAGTGCACCAACCAGAACGGCCAGGACACGCTGCAAGGCGACGCGACAGTCGCCCTGAATTAGTCATTGGACCGCGGGCCTCCAGGCCCGCTCATGAATCATGAAGCGGGCCTGGAGGCCCGCGGTCCCGGATGAAAGAGGAGAAGAGAATGGGTCAGATGGACGGCAAGGTGGCGATCGTCACTGGATCGGGGCGCGGCATCGGTCGCGAAATCGCGCTGCGTCTGGTGCGCGACGGCGCCAGGGTGGTGATCAACGACATCGACGAGGCGCCCGCCAAGGAGACCATCGCCGAAATCGAGAAGATGGGTGGCAAGGCGGTGGCCTGCAATGGCGACGTCGCCAAGGCCGACTTCGGCGATCGCATCGTCAAGACTGCGGTCGATGCCTTCGGCGGCTGCCATGTCGTGGTGAACAACGCGGGCTATACCTGGGACTCGGTCATCCAGAAGATGAGCGACGAGCAGTGGTACGCCATCCTCGACGTCCATCTCACTGCGCCGTTCCGCATCCTGCGTGCGTTTCAGCAGCACTTCCGCCAGGAAGTCGAGAAGGAGCGCGCGGCCGGCAAGCGCATCGTGCGCAAGGTCGTGAACATCTCCTCGACCTCCGGCGTCAACGGCAATGCCGGCCAGTCGAACTACTCGGCCGGCAAAGCGGGCATCGTCGGCCTCACCAAGACGCTGGCCAAGGAATTCGGCCGCTACGACGTCACGGTGAATGCCGTGGCCTTCGGCTACATCCAGACGCGCCTCACCAAGCCCCTGAACCAGGGCGAGGAGGGCGAGATCGAAGTGCAGGGCCGCAAGGTCAAGATCGGCGTGCAGGGCGGCCGCATCGCCGCCATGAACCAGATGATCCCGCTCGGCCGCGGCGGCCTGCCCGAGGAAGCGGCGGGCTCGGTCTACCTGTTCTGCAGCCCCGACAGCGACTATGTCAGCGGCCAATGCCTGGTGGTGAACGGCGGGCTTTGAACCTGCCGCCTTCGCTAGCGCGTCCCTCGACATGAGGCTCACCTCACCCTGAGGAGCGTCGCGAAGCGATGCGCCTCGAAGGCGGGAACGACCACGTCCTGACGCTCCTCAAGAAGGGGCGGTTTCACTGCGCCGCTCTTCGTCGGATACTGACGGCGCATGATAGGGCCGCTAGAAATCGCCGTCGTCGGCTGTGGCGTTGCCGGCCAGGCGGCGGCGATCCTGCTGGCCGATGCCGGCCATCGCGTCACTCTGTTCGAGCGCTTCGCCGAGCCCCGCCCGTTGGGAGCGGGCCTCCTGCTCCAGCCGACCGGCCTCGCCGTGCTCGGCGCGCTCGGTCTAGCCGATGCCGCGGCGGCGCGCGGCGCGCGCGTCGTGGGCCTAGAGACAGAGACCGATCGTGGCCGTCCGGTGCTCGATCTTCGCTACGCCGATCTGCACGCTGGCGCTTTCGGCCTCGGCATTCGCCGGCCCGACCTGTTCGATCTCTTGTACGGCCGGCTCAAGCGCTCGCGCGCGCGGCTCGTCACCGGCGCGGAGATCACCGCGATCGAGCGCCAGGAGCTGGTAGACGAAAGCGGCTGCCGCCATGGCCCGTTCGAGCTGATCGTGGTCGCCGATGGCGCCAACTCGCGGCTGCGCGGTCAGCTCCTGCCGCAAGCCCGCGCGCCGCTCTATCGTTGGGGTTGCTTGTGGACCACCGTGCCCGACGATCAGGGACTCGGCGATGGCGGACGGCTGCGCCAGCGTGTACGCGGCACGCGTCTGATGATGGGCCTGTTGCCGGTAGCGCCCGGCCAACTCACCATGTACTGGAGCCTGCCCGTCGAGGCTCTTGCCGCCAAGCGTGCGATCGACCTCGACGCTTTCCGCCGCCAGGCCACCGCGTTGTGGCCGGAAGCCTCATCTGTCATCGAGCGCGCCGCGCGGTCCGAGCTGTCGCGCGCCACCTATCGTCATGTCGCGCTGCGGCGCTGGAATGTCGGGGCAGTGCTGCTGATCGGCGACGCCGGGCACGGCACCAGCCCGCAGCTCGGCCAGGGCGCCAATCTCGGCCTGATGGATGCCTATGTCATCGCACGCTGCCTGGCCGAAAGCGACAATCTGCTGATGGCCCTGATCGCCTACGAGCACCGCCGCGCGGCGACCCTGAACTACTACCGCCGCGCCAGCCACTTGTTGACGCCGTTCTTCCAGTCGCGCTTGGCGCCGCTCGGTTGGCTGCGCGATGCGTTCATGGGGCCGGCCGGGCGGATCCCCGCCTTGCGCACCATGATGACCTCGACGCTGGCCGGCACGCGACGCGGCTGGCTGTCGTCGACGCCGCTCGATGCCGAGGGACGCTACCGGCTCGACATGTAGCCGGCCCGTCCACGGATCAGCGGGCATGTCGGAAACCCCATCAACCTCCCGGACCCGGCGGTGGCTGGGGGCGCATCAGCACTATCGCCGCTGCAACGAGGTTGAGCGCGAGGCAGACAGCGAGCGGCACACCATAGCCGCCGAAGGCGTCGCGCAGGACACCGAGCAGGCCGGGGCCGAAGGCGTAGAGCAACTGGCCGACGGCGGTGGACAACGCCACGATGGCGGGGAAGTCGGCGGCGGGGTACTCGCGTTGCACGATCAGCGGCGCCAGCGTGATGTTGTTGCCGACCGAGAGGCCGTAGACGGCGCAGGCGGCGTAAACCGCGGCCGGCTGCTCGGCGCGAGCCAGCAGGACGATGGCGGCGACCTGCACCAGGAAGGACAGGCACGCGGTGTAGCGTGGGTCGAGGCGATCGACCACGAAGCCCAGCCCGACGCGGCCGACCAACGCCATCGTCGCGTTGACGGCGACCGCCAATCCTGGATCGACCCGCCGCGCTCGGCGACCAAGGGCACCATGTGCGTCAGGAAGCCGACCTGGGCGACCAGCACGCAGGCAAACGGTGCGGCGATGCTCCAGAAGTGCCAGCGTTTCACGGGCGCCCATCGGCTATGCCGGGGCGGTGCTGCGGTGGGCGAGAGCGGGCCACGGCGGATGAACAAGGTGGCGGTGAGGCCGGTGACGATCAAGCCGATCGCCACCAGCAGCCGCTCGGCGTCGGCAAAGCCGAGGCGTGGAATCGCCGCCAACAGCGCTGGCGCCACGACCAGGCCGGCCACCGTGGCGCCGCTCAGGGAGAGGTTGATCGCGAGCCCGCGCTTCTTGTCGAACCATTGGCCGATCGTGGCGGCGATCGGCGCGACGCTGGTAGCGTTCCAGCCCGGCGCCATCACGGCGTAGAGCAACGCGAGCTGCCAGGGCGCCTCGACCGAAGGCATCAACAGCAGAGGGCCGCCGGTCAGGCCGAGTCCGCCCAGGAAGACGGCGCGCGGCCCGAAGCGGGCGATCGCCTCGGCGATGCGCGGTAGCAGGAGCGCGCCCAGGGCGTAGTGGCCGGTGACGATCGAGGAAATCAGGCCGGTCGACCAACCGTGCGCCTTCTGCAGTTCGACCAGGTAGATGCCGTGGGCATAGAAGCCGAAGCCCCAGGCGAACACCGCCGAGAGAAAGCAGGCGAGCACCACCCGCCATCCGGCGGGCGTGGAATCGACGGCAACCGACACCGACGGTGTCAGGAGCGGCTGACGTGGGCCGAGACGCAGCGCCAGCCCTCCGGCCCGAGCTGCCAGTCGTCGGTGTACCAGCCGGCGCCGGTCGAGCCGTCGGGCTTCTGGTAGGCGGTGCGGGCGTGGATGATGGCGAAGTCGCCGAGCAGGTGGACTTGCACATCGTGCTCGCGGATGTCCTTTACCACCGAGCCCCGGCCGACTTGGGCCAGGAAAGCGGCGCGGCCGAGCCGTGTGCCGTCGGGGTTGATGTTGACGAAGTCGTGGGCGAGGTGGCGGTCGAACCAGGCGACATCGGCCTGGTCGACCGAGCGCACGTAGTTGCGGTTGAGCTCACGCAAGGTTGCAAGATGCGGCTGGTCGGTCATGACGACTTCCTTTCGCCGAGATAGTCTGTCAGTTGCGACAGCGAGACCGCCCAGCCGTCCTCGTGCGAGCGGCAGGCGGCGGCACTGGCGAAGTCCTCCTGCCGGAAGCTCACCTCGGTGCCGTCCGCACGCTCCTCGAAGCGCACGGTGATCAGCGTCGTCCGGGTAAGCGTGCCGTTCGCCCGCACCCAAGCGTGGGTGAAGGTCAGCAGCTCGGGCGCACGGATCGTGCGGTAGACGCCGACCTCGGTCTGCACCGGACCGCCCTGGTCGGCCTTGATGCGCATGCGCCAGGCGCCGCCCTCGCGCAGGTCGAGCGCACAGGAAAGCATCGTGTAGCCGCGCGGCACCCACCAATGCTTCATGCACTCGGGTTCGACGAAGGCGCGGAACACGGCGGGCCGCGGCGCCCTGACGAGCCGCATCAGCGTGAAGTCGCGTCGCTCGAATGCGAGCGCGTCACCTGCCGGGGCGACCATGGCTCTTTCCCTTCGTGGTGCCGGCGCGCGGCCGCGCCTCGGTTGCCTTGAGATAGGCTTCCAGCCGGTCGAGCCGCTGCTCCCATAGCTGGCGATAGCCCGCCACCCAGTCGGCAACCTCGCGCAGGGCGGCGACCTGCAGCCGACAGGGTCGGCGGCGACCGTCGCGGCCGCGGGCGATCAGGCCGGCACGCTCCAGCACCTTGAGATGCTTGGAGATGGCGGGCAGCGACATGGCGAACGGCCGCGCCAGTTCGCCGACCGCAGTCTCGCCCTTCGCCAGCCGCGCCACGATGGCGCGCCGCGTCGGATCGGACAGCGCCGCCAGCGTATCGCCCAGCCGATCGGGACGACTGTTAACCATTGGGTGAAATAAGACAGTTGCGGGGACGCCGTCAAGCGAGGAACAGCCGGGCCCCGGTCGGCGTCGCCCGCGCCTTGTCGAGCGCTTCCATGGTGGTCCGGTAGCCGATCTCGACGGCTGTATCGAAGCTCGTCCAGTCGAGCAAGTCGACATGGGTCATCGGTGGCATGATCAAGAGGTCGGCCGCCTGGCGGTCTTCGAGGGCGCGCGCCGTGCTCGCGACCAGCGCCGAGCGCAGCAGGATGGCGACGATCGAGGGAATCGGCAGGGTCTCGTTGCGCTTCCACAGCAGGCGGCGGAAGAACTGCCAGGCCGACCATGGTTCCATGACGTCGACGCCGGCCGCCAAAGCACCGCCGGTGTCGATGTCGACGCCGATCGTCATGCCGCGGCCGGTGCGGCGCATCGGCCGTACCGGGAAATTGTCGATTACGCCGCCGTCGACATGAACCTCGCCGGCCTCGTTGAACGGCGGGATGACGCCGGGAATCGACACCGAGGCGCGCAGCCAGCGCCACAGCTTGCCGACGCGATGGATGTCGGCGTTGGAGGTCGTGAGATTGGCAGTGACACAGTAGAAGGGCAGGATCAGATCCTCGATGTCGCGCTCGCCGTACGACACGCGCAGCAGCCGCGTGACTCGCCGGCCAGCGAACAACGAGATCAGCGGCAGGGTGTAGTCGCTGAGCGGGTTGCGGTCGACGAAGGCGACGCGGAAACGCTCCTCCAGCTCCTTGTCGTCCCAGCGTGCGGCGACGCCGGCCGCGACGATAGCGCCCATGCTGGCGCCGCCGACCTGGTCGATCGGTACGCCCGAGGCGCGCAATGCCTTCACGACGCCGATGTGGCTGAAGGCGCGCGCGCCGCCGCCGGCCATCACCACGCCGACGGCATGGCCGGTCAGCAGCCGCGCCAGCCGGTCGATGTCGGCATGGACGTCGAGTCGTACATGGTGGTGCTGGCCGTACATGCCGCCGGCGAGAAGCGGCGTGGTCGAGCCGGCCGGCGGGTCGCGGCCTTCATGCAGCAGCACCAGCTCACGACGGCGATGAAACACCGCGCCGGCCTGCACTGTTTCGATCTCGAACGGCAGACGGGTCGGCGTGTCGTCGTCGCCCGAGCGCACCACCACCAGGCAGTCGGCCTGGCGCAGGCAAAGCTCGGTCCATTCGGTCGCAGTGGCGTCGGCGCGGTAGAGCACGAACGACGACTCGGTCTCGTGACGGGCGAACCATTCGGGCTGCTGGTCGATCGATTCCGGCCCCAGCATCTGCACCTGGTTGCCGATCCGGCCAAGCGCCGACGCCAGCATGACGGCGAACCGAGCGGCGGGCACACCGGGTCCGGTCGGCAGGATGGCGAAGGTGCGCGGCTGGCGGCGGCGCTTCATCGGACCGGCGGCATTGCGCACCGCGACACTGCGCATCAGGGTCGGCAGCACTTCGGGATGGCGTGCGGTCAACGTGTCGAAGCTGTTGCGCGGCAGGCGCCAGACCTCGCTGTCGCGGAGCGCCGCGACGCTGCGCGTGCGTTGGCTTTGCGTGAGCAGCGACATCTCGCCGACGATGTTGCTGGGCGGGATTTCGGCGATCAGGATCGGCTCATCGGCGCTGTCCTCGTCCTCGTGTCGGAACACGCCGAGGCAGCCGCTCGCCACGACATAGACCGCATCGGCCGGCTCGCCCTGGCGGAACAGCGGTGCGCCGCCCGGCAGCACCAGAAGCGACAACTCGCGTTCGACGGCCATCAGGCTGTGCGCTTCGAGATCGGCGAACAGCGGCGCCTGCTGCAGCGCCTTGCGCAGGCGCAGCCTGGCCGGATTTTCGCCGGGCACGACGGCGGTCATGCGTCGTCTACCGCTCGCTCATCGGCTGGACATGCCCTTGAGCGCCCAGCCGATGGTCTGTTCGGCACGCGCCCATACCATTTCGCGCCACTTGTCGCCGGCCGGAAAGAAGCGCTCCTTCATATCGGCCTTGAGCGCCTTGGCCTGCGCCGAGCCGAGATCGCCGCGCTGGTGCAGCCAGTTGTCGGCCCGCACCGCACGCAGCACCTCGGGCACGGCATAGGTGCCGTATTCGATGGCGATGGGCGTCACCTCGGCGTCGGGCAGCTCCTGCGAGAACGCATCGGTCATGATGCCGACCACCACCGCCGAGGTCGAGGTGCCGCCCTCGGGCGAGGTCATCTCGTCGCCGTACCACGCCTTGGCGCGCGGGAACGACTTGGCGGTGGGCGGCACGGCGCAGATCAGCTCGCCATGGCCGAACGGGCCGAGGCCGGTGTGGAAGTCGATCACGGCAACGCGCCGCGCCCGGCCGAGCTGCTGGCGGGCGACGGCGCGCACCGTGCGGTTGCTCCAGGTCGGCCGGCTGCCGCCGAAGAAGATGCCGTCGGGATGGGTGTACTGGCCGCTGCTGAGGGCGCCCTGCAGGCCGAAGGCGCCATGCGTCTGGGCGTAGGCGGCAAAGACGCGCTCGGTCTCCGTCATCGTCGCTTCGTTCCAGTCGCGAGGCAGGATGGCGTCGGCCAGGGCGACATAGCCGTCGTTCTTCGGGTAAGCCTTGTCGTGGTCGACGAAGTTGCGGTTGAGGTCGACATTGTCCTCGGTGACACGGCGCGTCCATGCGAAACCGTACGGGTTGATGGCGTGGATCAGGAGCGCGCCGGTGTTCCACGGCAGCGCGTCGGGCCCGCCATGGCGCAGCCAGGCGATCTCCGCGCCTGAGCCGCAATGGCCTTCGACGCCGTGCGTCCCGGCAATCAGCACCAGCATGTTCTCGGGGTCGGCTGGGCCGAAGCGGGCGGTGTCGAGGAAGAGCGCTTCGCCGTTGGGGCCGCGGCCTTTCGGATTGAGCCACGAGCCGATGGCGCCGCCAGTCGCCGCGGCCGCGGCACAGAATTTCGGCCGCGCCTCGGCGTAGCTTTCGGAAAAGCACTGCGAGACCAAGACCATGAATGTCCTCCCCCGACCATGCTAGCATGGCTGCGGCATGGGTTTCTTCACGTTAGAGACGGCGCAGGCGCAGCTCCTTCCCGGCGGCAACTTCGGGCCCTGGATCTGGGATCTTGAGCTCAAGGCCGAGCAGGTCGGTCCCGGCGGCGTGCGGCTTCGGCTGCCCTACAGCGATCGCATTGCGCGTCCCGGCGGCGTGGTGATCGGCCAGGCCATGATGGCGATGGCCGACACCATCATGGTGCTGGCGATCTGCGAGAAGCTCGGCCGCTTCGCCACGTTGGCGACGATCTCACAGACCACCAACTTCCTGCGCGCCGCGGTGCGCCAGGACGTGACGGCCGCAGCCCGCGCCGTGAAGGTCGGCCGCACGACGGCGTTCGGCGAGGTCGACCTGTTCGTCGACGGTTCGCTCGATCCGATCGCGCAGGTCCTGTCGACCTTCGCCGTGTTGCCGGACGGCGCGGGCGCGTTCAATCGCGCCGATCAGCGATAGCTATGAATCGTACTTGAGCAGTGTCTCGACCGGGACCTTCAGCCGCTTGCGGCCATCGAGGAAGGTGAGCTCGATGATGCAGGCGGCGGCCGGCACGATGCCGCCCACGCTCTCCAGCAGGGTCACCGCGGCGGCCATCGTGCCGCCGGTCGCCAGGAGGTCGTCGACCAAGGCGACACGCGTGCCCTTCGCAATGGCGTCTTGCTGGATCTCGATCGTGTCGGTGCCGTACTCCAGTGCGTAGGTGTGGCGCACCGTGGTGCCGGGCAGCTTGCCCTGCTTGCGCAGCATGACGAAGCCCGTGCCGAGCGCGATGGCAAGCGGCGCGGCGAGCAGAAAGCCGCGCGATTCGATTCCCGCCAGCACGTCGGGCTTGTAGGGGCGGAGCGTGTCGGCCAGGCGCTCGATGGCGGCATGCCAAGCCTTGGGATGCGCGAGCAGGGTCGAGATGTCGTAGAACAGGATGCCCGGCTTGGGAAAGTCCGGGATCGAGCGGATGTGCTTCTTGAGATCGATGACGGTGGACATGCTGTCTCCTGCTCAGCCGTAGGCCGGTGGCGGCTCGAAGCCGCGATACTCCTTCTCCAGGAGCTTAGCGAAGGCGATGGTCGAGTAGTCGCCGTACTGCGGGCCGACGATCTGCACGCCGATCGGCAGGCCTTCCTTGCTCTGTCCGATCGGCGCGGCGGTCGCCGGCAGCCAAGTGACGCAGGAGTAGCCGGCCCAGAAGATCTGATCGACCACCGGCACCTTCTTGTTGTTGACCACGATGGTGCGCAGATGGCGTAGACCCTGCTGGTCGTGCGGGAAGGCGGCGCTCACCGCGACTGGGCAGAGCAACAGATCGTAGTCCTTGAAGAAGGCGTTCCAGGCGAGCCGCATGCGGTGCCGCTTCTCGTTGAGGCGCAGCCAGGTGCGGTGCGGCAACGCGTTGCCCCGCTGCATCTGGGCGAAGTAGCTCATGTCGTCGTCGGGCAGGGCGGCGGCGTCGCGCTGTGCGGCGCTGTACAGCTCGTCGCTCAGTCGCGCCGAGGTCGCGGCGCGCAGCAGGCGGATGTAGACGTCGTTCAGTTCGGTGGTGTCGAAGGCCGGCCGTGCCTTGTCGCTCACCTTGACCTTCTTCTTCGCAAGGAAGTCGGCAAGCTTCTGGATCTCGGCCTGCACCGAATGGTCGACCTCGGCATTGCGGTCGGTCAGCACCACCGCGACCTTGAAGTCGCGCAGCTTCTTCTTTTTCGACCGCGGCAGGGTGAGCGTCCAGCCGCGGCCGTCGACCTCGTCCGGCCCGGCCATGATGTCCATGGCGATCTCGAGATCCTCGGCGCCGCGCGCCAACGGTCCGACCACGCCGATGTCGCCGTAGGCGACATTGCCGGCCAGCGTGTGGCCCTTGGGGCAGACCACGCCCCAGGTCGGCTTGTGGCCCCAGACGCCGCAATAGTGCGCGGGATTGCGGATCGAGGCGCCGATGTCGCTGCCGGCCTCGATGCCGGTCAGGCCGGCGGCCAAGGCCGCGCCCGAGCCGCCCGACGAGCCGCCGGGCGTGCGCGACAGGTCCCAGGGATTGTTGGTCGAGCCGTAGACCTCGTTGTAACTCTGCCAATCGGCGAGGTTCAGCGGCACGTTGGTCTTGCCGAACAGCGTCACGCCGGCGTCGATCATGCGCTGCGCCACCAGCGAGTTCTGTTTGGCGATGCTGTCCTTGAAGGCGGGATCGCCCCAGGTGGTCGGCAGGCCCGCGACGTCGAACGACTCCTTGATGGTCATCGGCACGCCATGCAGCGGGCCGAGCGTCTTGCCGGCCTTGACCGCCTTGTCGGCCGCCTTGGCGCGCTTGCGCGCGCCTTCGATGTCGGTGGCGATGATGGCGTTGAGTTCCGGGTTATATGCCTCGACCCGCTTGAGGTAGAGGTCGAGCAGTTCCACGCAGCCGATCTTCTTCTTGCGGATGGCGGCGGCGAGCTGCTTGGCGGTTTGGAAAGGCAGGGCGAGCGGCATGGTCGGGCTTCCAGGCGCGGTGGACGACGACAAAGGCCGTACCATATTGTCGGGGCCGCCGTGAAGGAACTCCCCGAGAAAAGCCCGCCGATACGATGCGGCAACCTTCTGTCCACGCCGACCCCCCAACACGATGGCGAGCTGGTCGAGGTGTTGCAGCAGGGTTCCGGCCTGCGCATCGAGCGTATCGTGTCGACCGGCCAGGCGAGTCCGCCGGGCTTCTGGTACGATCAGGCCGAGGCCGAATTCGTCGTCCTATTGACGGGCTCTAGCGTGCTGCGTTTCGAGGAAGGCGACCGCCGCCTCGGCATGGCGCCTGGCGACTGGGTCGAGATCCCGGCGCATTGCCGTCATCGCGTCGAGGCCACACGGGCCGATCCGCCGACGGTATGGCTGGCGGTCCACGTCACCGTGTCGGCGTAGTTCGCGACCGCACCCGTGCCGTCGGCTCGGCGATCAGCGGATCGTCGGGCCAGTAGTGCCTGGGGTAGCGGCCTTTCAGCTCGGCCTTCACCGCCTTGTAGCCACTCGCCCAGAAGCTCGCGAGGTCGCGCGTCACCTGCACCGGCCGGCGCGCCGGCGACAGCAGGTGGAGAGTGAGCGGCACCTTGCCGTCGGCGACACGCGGTGCATCGAGGAGCCCGAACATCTCCTGCAGGCGCACCGACAGCGTGGGTTCGGCAGGATTGCCGTAGTCGATCGCCACGCGCGAGCCGCTCGGCACCTCGACATGGCTCGGCGCCAGTCGATCGAGTGCGCGCTGCTTGTCCCATGGTACCAGAGCCTTGAGCGCGGCGCCGAGGTCGACGCGAGCCAGATGATTGCGGCGCGACACACCGGCGAGGAAGGGTGCCAGCCACTGCCCGAGCGCGGCGAGCAGGGTGGCGTCCGACAGGTCTGGCCAGCTGTCGTCGAGCTGACGCAGGAAGGCGACGCGCTCCCGCCACCGGGCAAGATCGTCGGACCACGGCAACGCCACGAGCCCGACTTGGCGGATGCCTTCGATCATCGCCGCCGCGACCTTGTCGGTATCGGGCTCGGCCAACGGCTTGTCGTCGAGCACGAGCGCGCCCAGCCGGCGCCGACGGCGCGCCAGCACCGCGCCCTCGCGTTCGCTCCACTGCACGATGTCCTCGCTGGTGATGCGGTCAGCGAACAGCTCCTCGATCTCGGTTCGCGCGATTGGCGCAGCGAGGAAAATGCGGGCATCCTGCGCCGCGCCGTCGAGGTCGGCGACGACCACGAACTCTTCGATCGCCATGGGATCGCCTTCGGGCAGCACCGCGCCGCGGCCGCCCGACATCAGATAACGGCCGGCAGCGCCGGTGCGCCGCCGTCCGATGCGGTCGGGGTAGGCCAACGCCAGCAAGGCACCGGTCTGCGACACGTCCGGCGTTTCGCCGGCGACGTCGCGCGGCGTCAGGCGACGAGCCTGCTCCAGGATCAGGCGCAAGGCGCCGTCGCGCTTGCCGGCCAGTGCCAGGTCGACGCGATGACGCAGATCGACGTCGCGTTGGCCGGGCGGCAGGCGCAGGAAGTCGCGCTCGCCCAGGATCGCCGCCAGCAGGGCGGCGATGCGGCCTTGGCGCCATTCGCGGCCCTTCAACACCAGATGGGCGAGCCTGGGATGCTGGCCAAGCCGCGCCATCGCCCGGCCGTGCGGCGTGATCGCGCCGTTCGTGTCCAGCGCACCGAGATCGACCAGCAGCGCGCGCGCCGCCGCGAGCGACGCCGGAGGTGGCGGTGTCAGCCAGGGCAGGGCCGTGGCGTCGGCGCCCCACAGTGCCAGCTCCAAGGCGAGCGGCGCGAGGTCGGCGTCGAGTATCTCGGGTGGCGTGAATGGCAGCAGGCCGCGATGAGCTTCTTCCGGCCACAGGCGATAGCAGACGCCGGGTTCGAGCCGGCCGGCGCGGCCGCAGCGCTGATCGGCGGACGCTTGGCTGACGCGCACGGTCTCCAGCCGCGTCATGCCCGAGCGCGGCGAGAAGCGCGGCACGCGCATCAGCCCCGAATCGATCACCAGCCGCACGCCTTCGATGGTGAGGCTGGTCTCGGCGATCGAGGTCGCCAGCACGACCTTGCGCCGGCCGGCCGGCGCGGGAGCGATGGCGCGGTCCTGCTCGGCCGGCGACAGGTCGCCGTAGAGCGGGGCCACGTCGATGGCGCTGCCGAGCTCGAGCCGCTCGGCAACGCGGCGGATCTCGCCGACCCCGGGTAGGAAGACGAGCGCGCTGCCGCCTTCCTCGGCGAGCGCGCGGCGTGTGGCGGCGACGACGGTGTCTTCGATCCGGCCGGCCGGTTCGCGGTCGAGATAGCGCGTGTCGACCGGAAACTGGCGGCCGGCCGATTCGATCACCGACGCGCCGCCCAATCGGTCGGACACCGGTCCGGGATCGAGCGTTGCCGACATGGCGATTACGCGCAGATCGTCGCGCAGCGCGGTCTGGGCTTCGCGCACCAGAGCGAAGGAGAGATCGGTCTCGAGTCCGCGCTCGTGCAGTTCGTCGAAGATCACGCAGCCGATGCCGTCGAGAGCGGGATCGTCCTGCAGCAGGCGTAGGAACAGGCCGTCGGTCACGACCTCGATGCGGGTGCGCGGCCCCACCTTGGTGTCTAGTCGCACGCGATAGCCGACCGTTTCGCCGACCGCTTCGCCGAGGGTCGCCGCCATGCGCCGTGCCGCAGCGCGGGCGGCCAGCCGCCGCGGTTCCTGCATGACGATCTTCCGTCCGCCGAGCCAGGCGGCATCGAGCAACGTCAGCGGCACGCGCGTCGTCTTGCCGGCGCCGGGTGGCGCCACCAGCACGGCGGTATTGCGTGCCGCCAGCGCCTCCTTCAGCTTCGGTAGGGCTTCGTCGACGGGAAGTGCATTCATTGAAGCCGCTTATAGCCTATGATCCCACCGAGGATCGGGGGAACACCGTGCTGAAACTGACCTTCTGCCTGCGCCGGCTGCCCAGGCTGAGCTTGGCCGAGTTCCAGGACTACTGGCTGAACAAGCATGGGCCGCTGGTGCGCAGCCTGCAGCCGGCGCTCGGCATGGTGCGTTATGTGCAGGTCCATCGCCACGACGGCGATCTGGCCGACGGCCTGCGGCGCCAGCGCGGCGCGCCCGAACCCTATGATGGCGTAGCCGAACTGTGGTGGCAGGACGAGGAGGCGTGGCGTGCCGCCGGCCGAACGCCGGCCGGACGCGAGGCGGGCCAGATTTTGGTCGCCGACGAGGCCAAGTTCATCGACCTCGCCCGTTCGCCGCTGTGGCTCGGTCACGAGCACGTCGTTTACGCCGATCCAGGGAGGGCATCATGATGCGTCGTCTGATCGCCGGCATCTGCGCCGCCCTGCTGCTGGCGGGTCCCGCCGTCGCGCAGTCCTATCCCAACAAGCCGATCCGCCTGGTGGTCGGCTACTCGGCCGGCGGCGGCAACGACCTGATCGCGCGCATCGTCGCGGCCAAGCTGCAGGACAAGCTCGGCCAGCCGATCGTGGTCGATAACAAGCCCGGTGCGGCATCGATCGTGGCGGCCGAGCTGGTCGCCAAGGCGGCGCCCGACGGTTACACGCTCCTGATCGCACCGTCGGGTCCGATGACCATCAATCCGGCGGTCTATGCCAAGCTGCCCTACGCGCCGGACAAGGATTTCGCGCCGATCTCGCTGCTCGCCGAGTTTCCGCTGCTGCTGGTGGTCGGCGCCGACCAGCCGATCAAGTCGGTGCGCGAGTTGGTCGACTACGGCCGCGCCCATCCCAATCTCGCCAACTACGCCTCGAGCGCCACGCCGTTCCAGCTCGCCGCCGAACTGTTCAATCAGCGCACCGGCTCGAAGTTCCAGCACATTCCCTACCGCGGCAGCGGCGATGCCGTGCAGGCCGTGATGGCGGGACAGGTGCTGATGACCATCGCCGATTCCGGCCCGGTTGCCGGACCACTTGGCGCGGGCAAGCTGCGCGCACTCGCCATCACCACCGACAAGCGCGACCCGGCGTTCCCCGCGGTGCCGACCTTGACCGAGGCAGGTGTGCCGGACATGGCGATCTCGCTGTGGACCGGGCTGGTCGCGCCGGCCGGCACGCCGGTCGAGATCGTGTCGCTCCTGAACAAGGCGGTCGGCGAGACCTTGGTGATGGCCGAGGTGCGCACGGCGCTGAAGAACATCGCCGTCGAGCCGCGCGCCACGACGCCCGACGAGTACCGCGCCCTGATCGCCCGCGATGCGGTGCGCTGGAAAGCGGTCGCCGCTGCCGCCAACATCAAGATCGAGTGACCGTCATGGACAGCCGCAACGAGGCCCGCCACTCGGCGGCTCACTACTTTCTCGAAGGCCTGAACGAGATCGGCTTCGACTACCTGTTCTGCAACTTCGGCACCGACCACGCGCCGCTGATCGAGGCCATGGCGGCGTTCAAGCGGGCCGACCGGCCGGCACCCGCCACCATCCTGTGCCCGCACGAAAACACCGCGGTGCACATGGCGGCGGGCTATGCCATAGCCACCGGCCGCGGCCAGGGCGTCATGGTGCATGTCGATGCCGGCACCGCCAACTCGGCGATGGCGCTGCACAATCTCTGTCGTGCGCGCATTCCGGTGATGCTGATGGCGGGCAAGGCGCCGTTCACCACGCGCGGCGAGCTCTTGGGCACGCGCGACACCTATGTGCATTTCGTGCAGGAACCGTTCGACCAAGCGAGCGTGGTGCGGCCTTACACCAAGTGGGAGTACAATCTGCCGTCGGGCGTGATCGCCAAGGAGGCGCTGCGCCGCGCCCATAGCGTCATGATGAGCGACCCGCGCGGACCGGTCTATCTCACCTTTCCGCGCGAAACCCTGACCGAGCTGTGGTCGGAAGGCCAGATCCGCGCTTACCCGGCCGAGCGCTTCGGTCCGGTGACCGCGGGCGCCGCCGATGCCGCCGCGGTCGAGGCCATCGCGGCCAAGCTGCTCGTGGCCGAGCGACCGTTGCTGATCTCCGCCTATGCCGGCCGCAATCACGCGACCGTGGCGGTACTCGACGAGTTGGCGCGCTTCGCCGGCATCCGGGTGGTCGAGTTCAATCCGCTCTATGTGAACCTACCGCACGATTCGCCTTGTCATGGCGGCTTCATGCCGGCCAAGGCATTGGCCGAGGCCGATCTCGGATTGCTGGTCGATGTCGATGTGCCTTGGATTCCGAGCGACATGCCCGACAACCCGGCGACCTGGTGGGCACATATCGATGTCGATGCCGAGAAGCGCAATTTCCCGATGTGGACCTTCCCGGGCAATTTGCGGCTGGCCGGCGACAGCCATCGCATCCTGTCCGATCTGCTGGCGGTGCTGCAGGCCAAGGCCGACGCCACCTTCAAGACGCGCGCCGCCGAGCGGGTTCGCGCGCTCGCTGCGGAAGGCAAGACGCGGCGCGAGACGGCGGCCAAAGCGGCGACCGATCCGGGCCGCGCGGGCGAGATCAACCCGCACTTCCTGTGCGCGGCTCTGGCGCGGGCACTCGATCCGTCGGCCGTCGTGTTGAACGAGGCGATCCGCAATGGCCCGGCGGTGTTCCAGCAGATGCCGCGCACCCAGCCCGGCACGCTGGTCGGCCTGGCCGGTGGCGGCTTGGGCTTCTCCGGTGGCATGGCGCTTGGCCTGAAGCTCGCCCAGCCCGACCGCGTGGTGGTTCAGGTCGCAGGTGACGGCACCTTCTACTTCTCCAACCCGCAGTCGACCCTCGCCGTGTCGCGCCACTACGGGCTGCCGGTCCTGACCGTGGTGCTCGACAATTCGGGTTGGGCTGCGGTCAAGGAGGCGACCTTGCGCGTCTACCCACAAGGCGAGGCCAAGGCGCGCAGCGAGTTCGGCGCCACGCTCGCCCCCGATATGGACTTCGCCAAGGTCGCCGAAGCCGCTGGCGCTCATGGCGAGTTGGTGTCCGATCCGGCTGCCGTCGAGGGGGCGATCGCGCGCTGCCTCGCCGCCGTCCGCGGCGGCCGTTCGGCGGTGCTCCATGCCAAGGTGACGCGGCTGTAACGCGTACGCGGGGCGACCGACTGCCGCGTTGATCTCGGCCAAGGACGCCCGTCGTATGGAGATGACAGTCCGGCCTCCCCGCGTTCGACTCCCAGGAACAGGTCCATGCCCGATACCACCGTTGCGCTGAAGTCCTCGCCCTCCCAGGCCACCGAGCATTTCGACGTGTTGATCGTCGGCGCGGGCATTTCCGGCGTCGGCGGCGCCTACCACCTGACGCACCAGTGCCCGGGCACGCGCTTCGTGGTGCTCGAATCGCAAGAAACCTTCGGCGGTACCTGGATCACCCACAAGTATCCCGGCATCCGCTCCGACAGCGATCTCTACACGTTCGGCTATCGCTTCAAGCCGTGGACCGGCAAGCCGATCGCCACGGCGGCCGAGATCCTGGACTACATGGGCGAGGTCATCGAGGAGAACGATCTCGCCCGGCATATCCGCTACCGACATCGCATCGATCGCGCCGCCTGGTCGAGCGCCGACAATCGCTGGACGATCGACGGCGTGCGCCTGGACACTGGAGAGCCATTCAGCATCACCGCGGGCTTCCTGTGGATGTGCCAGGGCTACTACCGCCACTCCGAGGGCTACACGCCGGACTGGAAAGGAATGGCCGACTTCAAGGGGCGCATCGTGCATCCCCAGACCTGGCCCGAGGACCTCGACGTCAAAGGCAGGAAAGTCGTCGTCATCGGTTCGGGCGCGACGGCGGCGACGTTGGTGCCCAACATCGCCGACGACGTCGAGCACATCACCATGCTGCAGCGCTCGCCGACCTACTTCATCCCGGCACGCAACGCCAACGACCTCGCCGATCAGTTACGCAAGCTCGAGGTCGACGAAACGTGGATCCACGAGATCGTGCGTCGCCGCATCCTGCACGACCAGTCGGAGTTCACCCGGCGCTCCTTCGAGGAGCCGGAGAAGGTGAAGGCCGAGTTGCTGGCCGGCGTGCGCGCTCATCTCGGCCCGGACCACGACATCGCCACGCATTTTACGCCGAGCTACCGGCCGTGGCGGCAGCGCATCGCTTTCGTTCCCGACGGCGACTTGTTCCGCGGCATCAGGAGCGGCAAGGCGTCGGTCGTGACCGACCATATCGAGCGCTTCACGGAGAACGGCATCCGGCTGAAATCGGGCAAGGAGCTCGAAGCCGACATCATCGTCACCGCGACCGGCTTCCATCTCAACGTGCTGGGCGACATCGCCTTCGAGATCGATGGCAAGCCGCTCGACTTCTCCCAAACCGTCACCTACCGCGGCACGATGTTCACCGGCGTGCCCAACATGGCCTGGGTGTTCGGCTACTTCCGCGCCAGCTGGACTCTGCGCTCCGACCTGGTCGCCGACTTCGTCTGCCGTCTGCTCGGCCACATGAGGAACAAGCAGGCGCGCCGGGTCGAGGTTGCGTTGAGACCGGAGGACAAGGACATGCCGCTGTTGCCCTGGATCGACGCCGAGAATTTCAATCCGGGCTACGTCACGCGCGGCATGCACCTGCTGCCCAAGCGCGGCGACAAGCGTGAATGGCAGCACACCCAGGACTACTGGCGCGAGAAGAACGAGTTTCCGGCCATCGACCTCGACGACACGGCGTTCGTCTACAGGTAGGCGGCTACGCCACCCCGGCCAGCAGTTCGACGGTCTCGATCACGCCCGTGGCGTCGGCCACGCCCTTGCCGGCGATATCGAAGGCGCAGCCATGGGCGACGCTGGAGAACAGCACCGGCAGTCCGAGCAGCAGCGCCGAGGCGCGCAGCGGCGAGAGCAGCTTGATCGGGATGTGGCCTTGGTCGTGGAACATCGCGAGATAGAAGTCGTGGCGGCGCTGGCTCAGCAGCAGGTCGGCGCCGATCGGGCCGTCGATCGCGAGGCCAGCCTGGCTCAGGTGCGCGGCGGCCGGCTTGGTGATGCGCTCGTCGTCGTCGCCGAACAGGCCATCCTCGCCGGCATGCGGGTTGATGCCGAACAGGCCGATGCGCGGTCGCTCGACGCCGAGCCGGCGCGCCGTGGCGACGATCGCCTCGGCGGCGGCGACGACCAGGTCGGGCGTCAGCCGCGTGAGCGCCGCCGCCACCGACTCGTGCAGGGTGACATGGGCGATGCGTAACCCCTGAGCGGCCAGCATCATGAACACCCGATCGCGCGGCGTTGCGGTGAGGTCGGCGATCAGGCCGGCATAGCCGCTGAAGGCGATGCCGGCGCGATTGACCGCGGTCTCCGAATGGGGACAGCCGACCACGGCGTCGACCACGCCGTCGAGAGCGAGCCTCACCGCCGCGGCGGCATAGGCGACGGTGGCCTTGCCGGCGCGCGGATCCAGTGTGCCCGGCGCGAAGGCTGTGGGTTCGAGCGCGGGGGCGTCGATCAAGTCGGGCGCCGCGACGCCCAGCCGTTCGGCCGTGGCGCGGATGACGTGTGCATCGCCGACCAGCACAGGCCGAATGGCCTCGTGCCGGCTGAAATGGTTGGCCGCCTTGATGGCGATCTCGGGACCGATGCCGTTGGGATCGCCCAGCGTGACGGCGATGCGCATGGCGTCCGACGTCAAAGCGGAATCGCCACCAGGGTGTCGAAGCGGCCGCCGTCGCAGACGACGATCCGCTCGACGAAGCGCAGCGCGCCATTTGCATCCGGCTTGACCTTGTCGCGATAGCAACCAGTCGCGAACAGCTCCATCTTGCCGTCGCGCATGATGCGCACGACCAGGAACGACGTCTCGACCTCGGCGACATCTTGGGAGTGAGTGGTCACCACCGGCAGGCCGACGATATGGCGATAGCGCTGGCGCTCGTAGATGTTGGCTTGGCGCAGGGCCGAGATGCGATCCTCCAGCATGCCGCGCGAGTCGGCGTAGATGATGCCGGATTCCAGTCCGGTCGCCAGGTTCTCCGCGGTCGTCACTTTGTAGAGGCAGGGGTCGTGGAACAGGCCCGGCCACTCCTCGTATCGTTCGTTGTCGATGATGCGCGCATAGGCGGCATTTAGCTCGACCAGACGCACGGCATCCATGATCGCCGCCCTCAGTAACCCATGTGGTGGCGATAGGCCTTCCAGAAGCCGCGCACCGAGGCCTCGGTGGCACGCGTCGCCTGGCTTTCTGCGCCGTGGCCGCCCATCTCGATCACCGAGACCTGCTCGCCCGCCGCGGCGATGCCACGCTGCACAAAGCCACCGACGCAGCCATCCTCCATCGACACGAAGCCTGCCGGCCCGACCAGGTTCTGCTGCCGCAGCCGCCGCTTGGTCATCTCCGGCGGATCGTCGGCATAGCCGAAGTAGGTCCAGCGCAGCTCCATGCTGTCGACACCGGTCGGCACGACCTGGCGCACCGCCAGGCAGTTGTAGATTTGCTGGACGATCAGGGCCGGGAAGACCGACAGGATCTGCAGCTGGATGCGATCGCCGAACTCCTCGACGGTGTCGAGCAGCCGCGGGTCGGCAAGCTTGTAGTCCTGCTTCTCGGTGCGCGTAGC
>VGCQ01000031.1 GCA_016870055.1 Alphaproteobacteria bacterium
CGCTTGGGCGAGCGCGCAATAGTCGAGGCCGGGGCAAGCGATGATATCGGTGATCTTGCCGACATTGGCCTCGGCGAAGCCCAGCCGGCTGAGCGCCCGCCACACCGCCGGCAGATCCGCGACCGCGACATGCGGCAGCACGAGGTTCTGCTCGTGGCTGACCCGGATCTCGCATTGGCTGTAGCTCTCGGCGATCTCGGCCACGCCCTCCATCTGCGCGGCGCTGGCATCGCCCGGCGGGCTGCCGGCGGGCTTCAGCGAGACCGTGACGACGGCGTAGCCCGGCACGCGATGCGGCGCGACGTTCGATTTCAGCCACAGGGCGAAGTCGCGGTCTTCGAGCTTCAAGGCCTCGGCCGCGGCCACCGTTGCCGGCCGCGAGGGCAGGACCGGCGGCGCGAACTGGCGGGCGATCGCCGCAATGGTTTCGGCCGACAGCTTCAGCGCGCCGTCCTTGATCGCCTGGTACTCGGCCTCGACCTCCTCGCGCATCTTGTCGGCGCCGATCTCATGCACCAGGATCTTTATGCGCGCCTTGTAGAGATTGTCGCGCCGGCCATAGCGGTTGTAGACACGCAAGGTCGCTTCGAGATAGGCGAGCAGCTCGTCCCGCGGCAGGAACTCGCGCAAGGTCTTGCCGATCATCGGCGTGCGGCCGAGGCCGCCGCCCACGATCACCTCGAAGCCCGTCTCGCCCGCCGGGTTGCGCCATAGCCTCAGCCCGATGTCGTGCACGCGCACCGCGGCGCGGTCGTTGGGCGAGCCGGTGACGGCGATCTTGAACTTGCGCGGCAGGAAGCTGAATTCGGGATGCAGGGTCGACCATTGCCGCACGATCTCGCACCAGATGCGCGGATCCTCGATCTCGTCCGGCGCAACGCCGGCGAAATGGTCGGCGGTGACGTTGCGGACGACGTTGCCCGAGGTCTGCATGGCATGCATGTCGACCTCGGCCAGGGCCGCCAACGCGTCGGGGGCGTCCTCGAGCTTGATCCAGTTGAGCTGCAGGTTCTGGCGCGTCGTGAAATGGCCGTAGCCGCGGTCGTAGCGCCGCGCGATCTCGGCGAGCTTGCGCAACTGGCGCGCCGACAGCGTGCCGTAGGGAATGGCGATGCGCAGCATGTAGGCGTGGAGCTGCAGGTAGAGGCCGTTGGTCAGCCGGAGCGGCTTGAACTGCTCCTCGGTCAGCTCGCCCGCCAGCCGACGCCGCACCTGATCGCGGAATTGCGCGATGCGCTCGGCGAGCAGCGTGCGGTCGTAGGAGTCGTAGCGATAGAAATGGGTGTCAGGCATAGCGCACCGCTTCGGCGGCGATGGCATCGAAGGTGAGGCCGGAGGCGCGGATGCGTTCGCGCAGGCTGAGCGGTTCGAGCCGGCCCTCGTCGTTCTCGACGACCGCGACCAGGAAGGGATCGATCACGCTCGCGGCTTCGGCGCGGGCGCGATCGAGCAGGATCTCGGCGGCCCGCCCGTCACGCGCCAGGGCGGCGCGCCCGAGCGTGGTCGTCCACTGCCCGGCATCGTCGAGGAAGACCACGACGCCGTCGACCAGGCGGTTGGCCGACACGATCGAAAGCTCGCCGTTCAAGTTCTTGGCCATCACGACACCTTTGCCAAAGGCGGTTGCTCGGCGGCGGCATGGGCTGCCACTTCGCCGACGATGATGAGACTGGGGCCGGCATCGCCACGGGTGTGGCCGACGGCGAGCCGCGCCAGATCGGCGAGACGGCCGGTCGAGACCCGTTGGTCGGGTCGCGTGCCGTTCTCGACGATGGCGACCGGCGTGGTGGGAGCGGTGCCGGCGCCCAGGAGACGATCGCGCACGGACGCGGCTTCCGTGGCGCCCATGTAGATCGCGAGCGTGTGGCCCTGGGCGGCGAGAAGCGGCCAGGCGGCCTCCTTGCCGTCGGCCGCACCATGGCCGGTGACGAAGGTCACCGCCGAGGCGAGCTTGCGATGGGTGAGCGGGACGCCGACCGCGGCGGCGCAGCCCAGTGCCGCGGTGATGCCGGGCACGACCGTCACCGCGAGGCCCTCTTGCTGCAGCGCCTCGACCTCCTCGCCGCCGCGGCCGAACACGAAGGGGTCGCCGGCCTTCAGCCGCACCACGATCTGGCCGGCGCGCACGCGTCGCACCAGCTCGGCGTTGATCGCCTCTTGAGGCCAGCCCGGCTGGCCCTTGCGCTTGCCGACCGCGACGAGCTCGGCATCGCGGCGGGCGCGCGCCAGCACGGCGGACGGCACGAGGTCGTCGTGCAGGATGGCATCGGCCTCGCCGAGCAGCCGCAGGGCGCGCAGGGTCAGCAGGTCGGGATCGCCGGGACCGGCGCCCACGATGTGGGCGATGCCGGTGGGCGCGAGCTGCCGCCGCGCGGCGTCGAGCTCGCCCAGCGCGGCACGGCGTGCGCCCGCTTCTTCGCCGGCCAGCGCCAGCTCGGCGACCGGCCCCTCGACCAGCCGCCGCCAGAAGGCGCGCCGGCGTTCCGGCTCGACGATCAACGCCTTGGCCTGTGCGCGGAAGGTCGCGACCAGACACGCCAGCGCGCCGATGCGCTGAGGCAGAACATGCTCGATGCGCCGCCGCAGGCTCGCCGCCAGGGTGGGCGAGTCGCCGCCGGTCGAGATCGCCACCACGACGTCGTCACGGTCGACGATCGCCGGTACGATGAAGTCGCAGAGCTCGGGCCGGTCGATCACATTCACCGGCACGCCGACCGAACGGGCGAGGCGTTGGGCGGCCCGATCGCACCCGGCATCGCCGGTGGCGACGAAGAGCGCGGCGATGCCTTTGAGATTGTCGGGGCCGACCGCGGACAACCGGAGGGCAACCGCACCGGCCGACCGGGCGAGAGCGGCACGCTGCTCGGCGGCTGGCCCCTCGCCGAGCACGGCGACCTTGCGGTCCCTGACGTCGAAAAAGAACGGCAAGTGTCTCATGGCTTGGCGGTGCGGCTGGCGAAAAACGGCGACATCGGCGGGCTCACCCTCGATCCTTTCGATCTGGGATTTCTTGGCACATCCGCCATGACTTGAATTGCCGAAGGTCGGCCGAAGCCGAGCATTTCTTGCCGCCGGCCTGACACGGCAGGAAATTTTTGCTCCCCCTTGAAGGCTGCCCGACCGTGCCTAAATCACTGCCGTCCCCCGCGCCCATTCGGGGCGGGGGCTTCGAGAACATCGCTCACTGGAGGATGAACATGCGTATCGACTATTCCCCGTTCTATCGCGCCAGCGTCGGCTTCGACCGCATCTTCGACTTGCTCGATTCGGTGTCGAGCCAGTCCGGCGCCAACGGCTATCCGCCCTACAACATCGAGAAGACCGGCGACAACGCCTACAAGATCGTGATGGCGGTGGCGGGCTTCGCCGAGGCCGAGCTGAATGTCACCCAGAAGGAGAACGAGCTTCTGGTCAGCGGCCAGGCGCAGAACGGCCAGGACGACAGGCAGTATCTCTATCGCGGCATCGCCGGGCGCAACTTCGAGCGCCGCTTCCAGCTCGCCGACCACGTCAAGGTGACCGGCGCCAAGCTCGCCAACGGCCTGCTGGTGATCGAGCTGCAGCGCGAGATTCCGGAGGAGAAGAAGCCCCGCGCGATCCCGGTCGTGACCGGCCAGCCGGCGCTCACTCACTGACGGCCAGGCTCTTGGTGGAGGGGCGCTGCGGGCAACCGCAGCGCCTTTTCTCTGCAGCCGGGATCGACACCTCCGACGCCGGATGCCGTGCTCAGGGCTTTGCGCTTTCGACAATCGCCTTGAAGCCCTCGATTTCCCGAAGGGCCGTCAAATCCGTGTCGCTCAGCAGATGAGCTTTGCTGGGGAGATCACCATTGTCGCGCGCATGCGCCAGGAGCCTGAGCGCCTCGTCGACCCCGCCACGCAAACTGGCAATACACGCGCGATTGTAGGTGCCGCTACAGGTGCGAGGCGCTTTGCGTGCTGTTCAACCTGTACCGCGGTCTGCAGATGAACAAAGCCCGACTGCTGTCCATGGAGATAGAAAACCGCGCGGTCGGCGACATGAGACGAATCGAAGGCCTGAGAGGCCGCGAAATCGTAGACGCCGGGGAATTCGTTCAACAATGCACACGCCCGAACGATGAGCGGATCGAAGTTCACGGTCAGCACTCGATCCACGATGCCGGCTCGAATCAGACAGGCCATGCCAATATGGGCCCAGTTGATCCGAGCCTTCTCCACGTACTTCGCCATCAGGCCCCGCCGCTCGGCCGGCGCCAGTCGAGCCATGCATTGCTGGTAGCTCGGCGGGTGGCCACCACGGCTGTCGGCCTTCAGGGCCGCATATCTCATCGGATACGTCGTCTCGATCTCTTTCACGAAGCCGGCAGCCAAGGGAATTCCCGCAGTGACGGAGCAACCGGCGCCAATCAGCAGGGAAACCTTCCGCGTGTCCTTTCGTGCATTCTGGACGGCTTCAAGAACCTCCTCCAAGTTGGCCCGCTGCATTTGTCGTCCCGTCCCAGCAACAACAATCGGTTGAGTGCTAGCTGAATTCGGAATGACTTGGGTTTTGACCGCCATCTGCCGGGCGGGAATTCTTTGCCAAATTCGATGCTGCGCGGTGCAATCTCGCCCGGCATCAACACCACCTCACCTACCCCATTGCTGCGCAATGGGGCCCCTTCCTTCTCCCCCGCTGCGCGGCGGAGAGGACGACCAAGGGCGGCCGCGTTCGACTACTTCGCATACTTGCCGCCGGTCTGCGGCGTGTGCGGGCCCTCGCCGCCTTTGTCCTTGTGCTGCGAGCGCGTGGTGCGTGCCCAGCGCCGCTTGTGCTCGTCCTTCACGTCGATCTTGAGCGTGCCCACCTTGTCGATGGTGAGCTCGATCTTGTCGCCGTCCATGAAGGCGTGCAGGCCGCGATGGTTGGTGCCGGTGGCCAGGATGTCGCCCGGCTCGAGGGTGTGGATCGAGCTTGCCCATTCGATGCAGCGCGGAATGTGGTGCGCCATGTCGTTGGTGTTGAATTTCTGCATCACCTCGCCGTTGTTCTCGAGCGTGATGCCGAGATTCTGCGGATCGGCGATCTCGTCGGCGGTGACGATCCACGGCCCGATCGGCGCGAAGGTGTCGCGCGACTTCATCTGGAAGAAGACGTTGCCCGGCGGCGGCAGGCCGCGCGCCGAGCCGTCGATGAAGCAGGTGTAGCCGAAGATGTATTTCATGGCGTCGCCCTGCGAAGCGCGGGTGGCCCGCTTGCCGATCACCAGGGCAAGCTCGGCCTCGCCCTCGAAGATGGTGGCCGGCACGTCGGGCAGCACCATGGTGTCGCCGTCGCCGATCACCGCCGTCGCCGCCTTGTGGAAGGCGTTGATCATCGGCTTCTCCTTGAGCGTGCCGTCCTCCATGTAGTTCACCGCCATGCAGACGATGTTGCCGGGCTTCGGCACGGGCGGGCGCAGCCGCACGTCCTTGATGGGCAGGCCCCTGCCCTCGCTGGCCGCCTTCTCGACCCGGCCCTTCCAGGCGTCCCAGCGGTCGATCAGGCCGATGATCAGGTCGCGATTGTGCAGATGCGGGATCTCCTTCACCGCATCGGTGATGTCGACGACCTGGTCGCCCTTGGCGACTCCCAGGCGATAGTCGTTGAAATAGCAAAGCTTCACGTCTGGTCTCCTTCGAACGTTCTCTTGGCGGCGATGGTGGCGATGCTCACGGGCTGGCGTGGCCGATGAAGCGCTCGGGCGGCCGCTCGCCCCATTGCGATTGGAAGCCTTCCTCGACACTGACCAGGTTGCCGCCGTTGGCCGCGTTCAGCCGGTCGGTATCGGCCCAGCGCTCGTGCACGCGGCCCCACGGATCGCACCAGTAGTCGTAGACCTGGCTGCCGAGCAGGTGCCGGCCGATGCCCCACATGTGGTCGTACTTGCCGAGACTCTTGATGTATTCGTGGTCCTGGAACACCGCATCGATGTCCTGCGCCTCGTAGGAGACGTGGTTTAGGCCGGTCTTCTCGTTGTGCACGCAGAACAGCACATGATGGTCGACATAGTCGGCGCCGCGGTCGAGACGGCTGAAAGCGCCGATCACATTGTTCTTGTCGCCGGCATAGACGTCGTCGGAGCGGATCATGCCCAGCGTCTCGCGGAACCACGCCACCGTTTCCGTGACCTTGGGCGTCGACAGCACGCCGTGGCCGATGCGCTGGATGGTGGTCGGCGACTTCGACAGCCGCATCAGCCGGCCCTTGCGGCGCAGCGGCTCGCCGCCGGTGTTGACCGGATCGCGCTCGACCTTGATCGGCGCCACAGCCGTCATGCCGTGGATGACCTCGATCTGATAGCCGTTGGGCTCGGTGAGCCGCACGCGCTTGCCGCCGCCCGGCTCGTTCAAGGTCTCGATGCCCGAGGCGCCGGGCAGCTTGGCCAGCCGCTTCAGATCGTCCTCGCTCTCGGCATGATAGGCGAAGCCGATGAACTTGGTGCCGCCTTTGTGCACGGCATGCAGGTGATGATGGCCATCGGCGCCGCGCATGTAGAGCGCGTCGGGCGTGCGTTCGGCGCGCACCAGGCCGAAATCGGTGAGGAACTCCTCCATCGCGTCGAGGTCGGGCGCCTCCATGCGCGGGAAGGCGAATTCAGCGGCTTTGATCGCAACCATGGTTTCCTCCGTCTCAAGTCACCGAACGGGGCGCAGGTGATCCCGCCCGCCGGTCGTTGTCTTTATCTGTTGGCCTCTTGGATGGCGCGCCAGACATTGTGCGCTGTCGCCGGCATCGCCACGTCCCTGACACCGAGTGCCGCCAGCGCATCCATGACCGCGTTCATCACCGCCGGCATGGCGCCCACCGTGCCGGCCTCGCCGGCGCCCTTGGCGCCCAGCGGATTGTATTGGGTCGGCACCGGGTTGCTCTTGATCTCCATGCTGCACATCGTGTCGGCACGCGGCATGACGTAGTCGAGGAAGCTCGCGGTGAGAAGCTGGCCGCTCTCCTTGTCCCACACCACCTGCTCGCTCAGGATCTGGCCGACGCCCTGGGCCACGCCGCCATGGATCTGGCCTTTCAAACCGATCGGATTCATCACCGTGCCGACATCGTCGACCACGGCGTAGCGATCGAGCCTGACCTCGCCGGTCTCGGGATCGACCTCGACCTCGCAGATGTGGCAGCCGTTGGGATAGGTGTCCTTCTGGCCGAGGAAGGTCGCGTTCTCGTACAGCCCGCCCTCGAAGCCCTTCGGCCACTTGGTGGGATTGAACGCCGCCATCGCCACTTGCTTCAGCGGCACGCTCCTGTCGGTGCCCTTGACCGTGAAGGTGCCGTCCTTGAACTCGATGTCCTGCTCGCCCGCTTCGAGCAGGTGCCCGGCGAGCTTCTTGCCTTTGTCGATCACCTTGCCGGCCGCAAGATAAAGCGCCGAGCCGCCGAGCACCGTCGAGCGCGAGCCGTTGGTGCCCATGCCGAACGCCACGCGGTCGGTGTCGCCGTCGATGTACTGCACGTCCTTCGGATCGATGCCGAGCCGCTCGTTCAGGATCTGCTTGAACATGGTCTCGTGGCCCTGGCCTTGCGCCTTGGTGCCCATCAGGAGTACCGCGGTGCCGCTGGGATTGAAGCGGATCTCGGCATATTCCGGCTGCGCCGTGCCGGCCGCCTGCTCGATGGCGTTGACGATGCCGAGCCCGCGCAGCTTGCCGCGCGCCTTCGACTCGGCGCGGCGCGCGGCGAAACCCGTCACGTCGGCGAGCTTCAGCGCCATGTCCATGTTCTTCTCGAACTGGCCGCAATCGTAGAACGGCCCGACCGGGCTCTGATAGGGCAGCATCGATTCGGGCAGCATGTTCTTGCGCCTGAGCTCGACGCGATCGACGCCGAGCTCGCGCGCCGCATCGTCGATCAGCCGCTCGATCAGGTAGATCGCCTCGGGCCGTCCGGCGCCGCGATAGGGCGCCGTCGGGTTGGTGTTGCTGAGCACGCCCACCACGTTGATGTAGGCCTTGGGAATGAGATAGACGCCGAGCACCGTGCCGATCATGCCGAACGGCGACAACAGGTTTCGATCGGAGCCGACATAGGCGCCGATGTTGGCCAGCATGTCGAGCCGCAAGGCCACGAACTTGTTGTCCTTGTCGAGCGCCAGCTCGATCTCGCCGAGGTTGTCGCGGCCGTGCTCGTCGGCCATCACCGCCTCGGAACGCTCGCAGGTCCATTTGACGGGGCGCAGGAGCTTGCGCGCCGCCCACAGGGTCAGGCGATGCTCGACATACTGCCAGCCTTTGGTGCCGAAGCCGCCGCCGACATCCTGGGCGATCACCCGCATCTTGCTCTCGGGGACCTTGAAGACGTTCTGCGCCAGCATGTTGCGCACGCGGTGGGGATACTGCACGTCGGCGTAGAGGATCATCCGATCCTCGCCCTGGTCGTAGGTCGCGAGGGTGCCGCGCGGCTCCATGTACTGGGCGTGCACGCGGGTGATGACGTAGCGCCGCTTGATCACCTTGGCCGCGCCCTTGATCGCCTCGTCGGTGGCCGCCTTGTTGCCGCGCTCGACATTGTTGGAGATGTTGTCGGGACACTCGTCCCACACCGCCGGCGCGTCGGGCTTCACGGTGTCGGCGGTCGAGGTCACCGAGGGCAGCGATTCGTAGTCGATCTCGACCAGCTCGGCGGCGTCCTTGGCCTCGGCCAGCGTGTCGGCGACGACCATCACCACCGGATCGCCGACATAGCGCACACGATCGACGACCAACGGCGGCCGCTGCGGCGCGAACATCGGTTTGCCGTCGGGCCGCTTGCGCGGCATGTTGGCCTTGGGCATGCCGAGCCCGTCGGCCGCCACGTCGTGCCCGGTCAGCACCGCCACCACGCCCGACGCCTGCTTCGCCGCCGCGACATCGATCGAGCGGATCCGGGCATGGGCATGCGGCGAGCGCACGAACACGGCGTGCGCCTGACCCGGCAGATTGACGTCGTTGATGAAGCGGCCCTGACCGCGCAACAGGCGCGGATCCTCGAACCGCAGGACCGGCTGACCGATACCGTACTTGCTCATGACTTTCCCCGTACTCGCCGCACTCTACGACTGGTTGACGACGTGGGCGAGCGGTCGCCAGCGCGCCATGTCCTGCTCGACGCGATTGCGAAATTCACTCGGTGTGCTGACGCGTGTGTCGTTGCCCAATTCCTCGAGCTTGGCCTTGATCTCGGGCCGTGCCATCGCCTGGCGAAGCGCCTCGTTCAGGCGATCGCGCAGCGCAGCCGGCAAACCGGCTGGCGCGGTGAAGCCCAACCAGGACACGACGTCGTAACCCGGCAATACCGTCTCGGCGACCGTCGGCACGTCGGGGAAACCGGGATGGCGCTCGCGCGACGTGACGGCGAGCGCACCGAGCTTGCCGCCTTTCATCAACGGCTGGGCATTGGAGAAGGTGACGACATGCATGTCGAGCCGGCCGCCGATCAGGTCGTTGTACGGCGCGCCGCTACCGCCCTTGTAGGGCACGTGCGTCATCGTGGCGCCGACCTGCGACAGCACCAGTTCCATCGCCATGTGCAAGGTCGAGCCGACGCCGGAGCTGCCGTAGGTGAGCTTGCCCGGCTCGCGCTTGGCCGCCTCGATCAGCGCGGGCAGCGACTTGAAGCGCGAATCCGGAGCGACCGTGAACACGAAGGGAAAGCGCGTGACGATCGCCACGAAGTCGAAGTCACGCAACACGTCGTAGGACAGCGTCTTGTCGATGGCCGAAACCACCGCCTGCCCGCCGGTCATCAGGTAGAGCACGCTGCCGTCGGGTTTCATCCGGGCGATCTGCGTCGCGGCCAATCGCTCGGCGGCGCCCGGCTTGGGTTCGACGACGATTTGCACGCCCAAAATGTCGGTGAGCGACGGCGCGAGATGGCGGGCGATGGTGTCGGGATTGGAGCCCGCGTCGTAGCCGTGCATCAGCCGGATGGAACCGGCTGGCCAGGCCTGCGCCCGAGCGACCGATGGTGCGGCCAGCGCCACTACGGCCGACGCGACAAGCGATCTGCGCTTCATGGGTTCCTCCCCCTCCGCTGACCCACCCCTACTAGACCAAAAGCGGGCGGGATGCTCTATGGTCGCTTTCAGGACACGGGAGCAAGCCAATGAAAAGCTACAAGGTCGTCGAGTTCGGCAAGCCGCTGCAGCGGGTCGAGGAGGCCAATCCCGTGCCGCAGGGCAGCGAGGTGCTGGTGTGCATCACGGCGGCCGGCGTCTGCCACAGCGACGTCCATCTGTGGGAAGGCTATTTCGACATGGGCGGCGGCAACAAGGTCTCGACGCAGAAGACCATGAACCCGCCGCGCACCATGGGCCACGAGATCGTCGGCGAAGTCGTGGCGGTCGGTCCCGAGTCCAAAGGCGCCAAGGCCGGCGACAAGGCGGTGGTCTATCCCTGGATCGGCTGCGGCAAGTGCTGGTATTGCACGAGCGGCATCGAGCATCTTTGTCCGACGCCGCGCGCGCTCGGCGTCAACAACGACGGCGGCTACGCCGACCATGTGCTGGTGCCGCACGCCAAGTACCTCTACCCCTACGGCAACCTGCCGGTCGAGTTGGCTTGCCTCTATGCCTGCTCCGGCATCACCGCCTTCGGTGCGGTCAAGAAGGCGGTCGGCCAGGACGGCGGCAAGCCGATCCTGGTGATCGGCGCGGGCGGCGTCGGCTTGATGGGCGTCCGCTTCGCCAAGTCGGTGCTGGGCCGCGAGCCGATCGTGGCCGATATCGACGAGAACAAGCGCAAGCTCGCGCTGGAGAACGGCGCGGTGGCGGCGCTCGACCCGCGCGACAAGGACGCCCGCAAGCAGATCCAGGATCTGACGGGCGGCACCGGCGTGGGCGCAGCCATCGATTTCGTCGGCGCCGAGGCTTCGGCGCAGTTCGGCCTACGCGCGCTGGGACGCGGCGGCCGCCTGGTCATCGTCGGCCTGTTCGGCGGCACCTTCTCCATTCCGCTGCCGATGTTCGCCTTCACCGGCTGCCAGATCGTCGGTTCGGTGACCGGCAGCCCGGTCGAGATGAAGGAGATGATGGACCTCGTGACGTCGGGCAAGGTGACGCCGGTGCCGATCATCAAGCGCAAGCTCGACGAGGCCGACGCCACGCTGCAGGAGCTGCGCAAGGGCCTGATCATGGGGCGCGCCGTCCTCGTGCCGTGATCGGCCGGCCGTGAGCCAGGCCGGCCGCGCCTTCCTGCACGCTTTCGAGACCGGAGCGCTCACTCGACAGCGCGCGTTCTTCCTGCGCGCCGAACCGTTGCCGCTGGCCGACATCGACGCCGAGCAATCGTTCCGGCCGGCCTTCCTGCGCTTGAAGCAGGCAACGCCGCGTCTCGAACGCAGCGGCTATGAGCAGGGCCTGGTCCTGCTGACCAAGCACAAGGAGGAGAACTTCGCCAACATCGCCCGCGGCTGGGCAATGCTGGCGGACGGCGGCACGCTGGTCTGTTCCGGCGCCAACGACGATGGCGCGGCCAGCCTGGAACGGCAGGTCGGCAAGGCGTTCGGTCTCGAAGGGTCGCTGTCGAAGTTCCATTGCCGAGTCTTTTGGTTGAAGCGCGGCGAGCGCCTGCCGCCCGACTACTGGCGCAGCCTTGCCTCCCTGCAGCCGGTCGGCGACGGGTCCTGGTCGAGTCAGCCCGGCATCTTCTCGTGGGATCGCATCGACGAAGGCTCGGCCCTGCTCGCACGACATCTGCCCGGCGACCTCGAAGGCCACATTGCCGATTTCGGCTGCGGCTGGGGCTTTCTCGCACGCGAAGTGCTCCGCCGCGCGCCGGCGGTCGAACGCATCGACCTGATCGACGCCGAGCATCGCGCCATCGAGGCGGCCCGCGCCAATATCGTCGATCCGCGCGCCGCCTTTCATTGGCTCGATCTCGCCCAGGAAGCCGCCCCCGCGTCCTATGACGCCATCGTCTGCAATCCGCCGTTCCATGCCGGTCGCGCGGCCGAGCCCGAGCTCGGCCAGCGGGTGCTCGAGGCTGCGGCGCGGGCGCTTCGATCAGGCGGCCGTCTTTATTTGGTCGCCAACCGCGGCCTGCCCTACGAGCCGACGCTCAAGGGCCACTTCACCTCGTTCGAGACGCTGGCCGACAACAACAAGTTTCGAGTGAGCCGAGCCTGCCTCTGAGTCGGATCTAACGGGCGGGCAAGCGCACGCTGACCAGGTCGGTGCCGACCACGACGTTGCCGGCGAAGCCACCCTCCTCGGCGGCCTTGCGGTAGTCCGCCTCGGCGAGGGGCCCTCCCGGCACATCCCACGGGCCTTGGCGCACCGCCCCCAGCGGCGGGATGAGGTGCGTCAGCATGAGGTGCTTGGCGCCTGCCCGCTCGGCCATGGCGCCGAGGTCGGACGCCGTGCTCTGGCGAAAGTAGATCGCCCTCGGCATCTTGCTGCCTTTGTCCGGCCCCATCGCGGGATGGATCGCCGAGTGCACGATGATGGCGGCTCCCTGCGCCAGCTTCTCGACCTGTTCGGAGGTCGACGACCGTCGCGGCGGCGCTGCCGCGTCGTTGCCGGCATCGCCGCCGATCACGACGCTGCCGGCCGGCGTGTCGACGCGGTAAGACGCATGACCGCCGATGTGCGTCGAGCGGATAGCCATGACCTTGACGTCGCCCAGCGACCAGACCTGCTCGGCTTCGTCGCGCGGCTCGAAAGTCACGACGCGCACGACATCGGCCGGGCCGCCCGGCGGCCGGTCACGATCCTCCGTCACGCGCTGGGCGATCTCCCCGGATTTTACATAGGCGTCGGCGACATGAGCGACCAACTGCCGGCAACTGATGGCGAAGCCCGGGACCATGGCGTCGGCGCTGCACACCACGTCGAGCTTCGGCCGGCGATATTCGAAGTGCCAGCGCATCTGCAGCAGGTCGGCAAACCCGTCGACATGGTCGGAGTGCATGTGGGTGAGGAACACCGCGTCGAGCCGGCCCGGCGTGATGCCGAGCTGGCCGAGCCTCATGGTGGTGCCGCGGCCGGCGTCGAACTGCAGCCGGACTGTGCTGCAGTCGTCGGCATCGTCGCCGAATCTCACCAGTGTCCCCGCGCCGGCGAGACCATTGAAGCTACTGGGGCCGCCCTGGGTCCCGGTCAGCGTGACGACAAGGCAGGGCGCCGCGCCCGCGGGCCACGGCGCAACAGCGAGGCAGGAGAGCAGAAGAGTCGAGACCAAGATGCGCATGGCCGAAAGCCTAGAGCATGGCGCGTTCAGTTGGAACCAGCCGAACGTGCCATGCCCTTGAAGTCGCTGTCGAATCCGACGCGCCGAGCGGAGACGAGAAATTCCCGGTTGCCCTCGGCGCCTTCGATCGGGCTGTCGACGATCCCCAGCACGCGCCAACCCGGCTGCGCCGCCAGCCAATCCGAGATCGTGGCGCAGACTTCCTGGTGTAGCGCCGGGTCGCGCACGATGCCGCCCTTGCCTACCCGGCCTTTGCCGACCTCGAATTGCGGCTTGATCAGCGCCACGAGGTGCGCGCCCGGCGCCGCCAGTGCGAGCGCCGGCGGCAACGCCGTTCGCAATCCGATGAACGAGGCGTCGCAGACGACGAGATCGATCGGCTCGGGCACCTGCCGGTGCGTCACGTCACGGATGTTGGTCTTCTCCATCGAGACCACGCGCGGATCGGAGCGCAGCTTCCAGGCGAGCTGGTTGGTTCCGACATCGACGGCATAGACGCGCCGCGCGCCGCGCTGCAGCAGCAGGTCGGTGAAGCCGCCGGTCGAGGCGCCGACATCCAGGGCCACGCGGCCCGCGACGGGAATCGCGAAATGATCGAGGGCCTTCGCGAGCTTGAGACCACCACGCGAGACGTAGGGATGCGGCTGGCCGCGCACCTCGAGGACGGTGTCGGCGACGATCGCATGGCCGGGCTTGTCGAGCCGTCGGTCACCCGAGAAGACCAGGCCGGCCATGACCAGGCGCTGCGCGGCAGCGCGCGTTTCCGCGAGGCCGCGTTCGACGAGCGCCACGTCCAGCCGCGTCTTGGCCAATGCTTTCTCCTTTCGCAGCACCTGCTCGTGTCCTGATTCAGACGTTCGCTGGACGAAGACGTGCCTGGGAAGGCGAGCGTCTCAGCACCACGGCAAGTCCAGCGGCCACTGAAATTCGACTCGTCGTCCTGAGCGACGCGGCCTCCAATCCAACGAACTTCAGAGCCGGGACACTCGTGTTCTGTCGCGAACAATCGACCCGACGATTCTCGGTCTTCGGACCGCGAGCCTCCAGGCTCGCTCATCGTCATGAGCGGGCCTGGAGGCCTGCGGTCCAATGAGCATGATCCAACTTGTCGTCCCGAACGACGCGGCCCTCCGATCCAACGAACTTCAGAACCAGGACACTAGCATGGCTGGCATGACCATGGTGATGAAGGAACTGGCGCGCTGGTGGCGCAGATCCCGATCGGCCGCGCCGGCACGCCCAACGACATCGCGCAGATGGCGGTGGCCGTGCTGTCGGAAAAATTTGGTCGTTACGTGGTGGGTACGACAGTAGAAACTGATGGCGAAATAGGCCTATTGAGCTGGATTCCTGCTCAGGCTTGACCGGCCGAGCGGAGGCCCTATCTACCCACCTGGGAAGGCGACGTTCTTCTCCGGAGGGATTTCAACATGACACTTCGCATCAATTCGACCGCGCCCGACTTCAGGGCCGAAACCACCCAGGGCCCGGTCGAGTTCCACAAGTGGATCGGCGACGGCTGGGCGATCCTGTTCTCGCATCCCAAGGACTTCACGCCAGTCTGCACCACCGAGCTCGGCTACATGGCCGGCCTCAAGCCGCAGTTCGACAAGCGCAACACCAAGATCATCGGCCTGTCGGTCGATCCGGTGACCAACCATTCCAAATGGGCCAAGGACATCGAGGAGACCCAGGGTTATGCCGTCACCTACCCGATGATCGGCGATCCCGAGCTCAAGGTCGCGACGCTCTACGACATGCTGCCGGAAGGCGCCGGCACGACCTCGGAGGGCCGCACCGCCGCCGACAACGCCACCGTGCGCTCGGTGTTCATCATCGGGCCGGACAAGAAGGTCAAGGCGATGCTGACCTATCCCATGAGCAGCGGCCGCAACTTCGACGAGGTCCTGCGCCTGCTCGATTCGATCCAGCTCACGGCCAAGCACCAGGTGGCGACGCCGGTGAACTGGAAGAGCGGCGAGGACGTCATCATCGTGCCGGCCGTGTCCGACGAGCAGGCCAAGCAGAAATTTCCCAACGGCTGGAAGGCGCCGAAACCCTACCTGCGCATCGTGCCGCAGCCGAAATAGGAGACAGGACCTTTCGCGTTTCGGACCGCGGGCCTCCCGCCCACCTGTTCATGAGGCGGGCGAGACGCCCGCGGCTCGGATCATGACAAGGCCCAGCAACGATCAGGCGCGTGTGCGTTCGGCTTGCCGGCCGAGCGCGGCGAGCGCCGTCGCGACGATGCCCTTGGCATCGAGGCCGGCCTGTTCGTACTGGCGGGCCGGCGCGGCATGATCGATGAAACGGTCGGGCAGGACCATCGGCCGGATTTTCAGGCCGTGGTCGAGCAGGCCCGCCATCGCCAGGTCCTGGAGGACGTGGGCGGCGAAGCCGCCGATGGCGCCTTCTTCGATGGTGATCAGCACCTCGTGCTCGCGCGCCAGCCGATGCAGCAGATCGCGGTCGAGCGGCTTGGCGAAGCGCGCGTCGGCGACGGTCGCGCTCAGCCCCTTGGCCGCCAGATCCTCCGCCGCGACCAGGCATTCGGCCAAACGTGCACCGAAATTCAAGAGGGCGATCTTGCTGCCTTCGCGCAGAATGCGGCCCTTGCCGATCTCGAGCGGCGTGCCACGCGCCGGCAACTCGATACCGACACCCTCGCCGCGCGGATAGCGGAAAGCCGACGGCCGATCGTCGATCGCCGCCGCCGTCGCCACCATGTGCATCAGCTCCAGCTCGTCCGCCGCCGCCATGACCACGAAATCCGGCAGGCAAGCGAGGTAGGTGATGTCGTACGAGCCGGCATGGGTGGCGCCGTCGGCGCCGACCAGGCCGGCGCGATCGATGGCAAAGCGCACCGGCAGCTTCTGGATGGCGACGTCGTGCACGACCTGGTCGTAGCCGCGCTGCAGGAAGGTCGAATAGATCGCGGCGAACGGCTTGTAGCCTTCGCAGGCCAAGCCGGCGGCGAACGTGACGCCGTGCTGCTCGGCGATGCCGACATCGAAGCAGCGCTCGGGGAAACGCTCGGCGAACTTGTCGAGGCTGGTGCCCGACGGCATGGCCGCGGTGATGGCGACGATCTTCTTGTCGGCCTCGGCCTCGGCGACCAGCGCCTTGGCGAACACCGCCTGATAGGCCGGCGCGTTGGCCACCGGCTTGGACTGCTTGCCGGTCACGACGTCGAACTTGACCACGCCGTGATACTTGTCGGCGCTGCTCTCGGCCGGCGGATAGCCCTTGCCCTTGCGCGTCACGACATGAACCAGGATCGGCTTGTCGAGGCGGCTGTCGCGCGCGTTCTTCAACACCGGCAGCAGATGGTCGAGATTGTGACCGTCGACCGGCCCGACATAGTAGAAGCCCAGCTCGTCGAACAGCGTGCCGCCGGCGACGAAGCCGCGCGCGAACTCCTCGGCGCGTCGTGCCGCCATCTCCAGGGGCTTGGGCAACACTTCGGCAACGGAGCGGCCGAAATTGCGCAACGTCACGTAGGGGTTGCCCGACAGCAGCCGCGACAAGTGCGCGGACATGGCGCCGACCGGCGGGGCGATCGACATGTCGTTGTCGTTCAGGACGACGATCAGGCGGCTGCGCAGCGCGCCGGCGTTGTTCATCGCCTCGTAGGCCATGCCGGCGCTCATGGCACCGTCGCCGATCACCGCCACGACATGGTTGCTGCCGCCGGCCAGATCGCGCGCCACCGCCATGCCGAGCCCGGCCGAGATCGAGGTCGAGGAGTGGGCGGCGCCGAACGGATCGTAGTCGCTCTCGCTGCGGCGGGTGAAGCCGGACAGGCCGCCCTCCTGGCGCAGCGTGCGGATGCGCGTACGCCGGCCGGTGACGATCTTGTGCGGATAGGCCTGGTGCCCGACATCCCAGATCAGCCGGTCGCGCGGGGTGTCGAACACGTAGTGCAATGCCACCGTGAGCTCGACGACCCCCAGGCCGGCGCCGAGATGGCCGCCGGTCACCGACACGGCCGAGATCGTCTCCTGGCGCAGTTCGTCGGCGAGCTGACGCAACTGGTCGCTCCTCAGCCGACGGATGTCGGCCGGAACGTCGACGGTATCGAGAAGCGGTGTGCTCTGCCCGGTCATCGGTACATCATACTCCTGCGCGACCCTTTACGCTCGCCGCGCGACGACGAAGCCCGCCGCCTGGCGCAGCAAGTCGGCCGCCTCGCCGAACGGTTCTAGATGAGCGGCGGCCTGGCGCGCCAGCAATTCGGCCTGCGCGCGGGCGCGTTCGACGCCCAAGATCGAGACGAACGTCGCCTTGCCGGCTGCCTGGTCCTTGCCCGGCGTCTTGCCGGTCTCGGCGGCGCTGCCCTCGATGTCGAGCAGGTCGTCGACGATCTGGAAGGCCAGCCCGAGATCGTGGGCGTAGGCCGCCAGCGCCGCGCGCAGCGGCTCGCTCGCCTTGCCCAGGATGGCGCCGGCGGTGCAGGAGAAGGTGATCAGGGCGCCGGTCTTCAGCCGCTGCAGGCGGGTGATGGCGCCGATCGACAGCTCGCCGCCGCGGTTCTCGGCCAGCAGGTCGAGCATCTGGCCGCCGACCATGCCGTGCGCGCCGATCGCCTTGGCGAGGTCGCCGACCAGATGAGCGCGCACCGCCGCATCGCCGTGCGTGTCCTCGTGCGCCATCACTTCGAAGGCGAGCGCCTGCAGGGCGTCGCCGGCCAGGATGGCGGTCGCCTCGTCGAACTGCTTGTGGCACGAGGGCTTGCCGCGCCGCAGGTCGTCGTCGTCCATGGCCGGCAGGTCGTCGTGGATCAGCGAGTAGGCGTGCACGAACTCGACGGCGCTCGCCGCCCGCAGCGCCGACAAGGTGGCAACCTTGAACAGGGTGGCGCCGGCCAGCACGAAGAAGGCGCGCAAGCGCTTGCCACCGCCCACGCTGGAATAGCGCATGGCCTCGAAAACCCGAGCCTCCTCGGTGTCGCCTTTGGGAAGAAGGCGATCCATGGTGTGCTCGACCGACGAGGCGGCAAAAGCCAGCGCGGCGTCGAAGTCGCGATACGACGACAGCGGCATGGAGAGCCGGGCTAGTTGAGGTCGGCGGGCTGGCTGCCGATCGAGCCGTCGGCCGAGAAGACGATCTTCTCGACCTTCATCTTGGCCTCGGCGAGCTTCTGCTCGCAGTGCTTCTTCAGGAGCGCGCCGCGCTCGTAGGCCGAGATCGCCTCGTCGAGCTTGACCTGGCCGCGCTCGAGCTGCTGAACGATGCCTTCCAGCTCCTTCAGCGCGTCCTCGAACGACAGGCTGGCGATATCCTTGGGCAGGGCGGGTTCTTTGGCCAATTTTGCCTCGCAGGGGGGTGTTGGCCGGATGGTAGCCGCGGTAGCCGGCCGGGGCCAGCCGCCGGGCCCTTGAAAAGAGCCCAATCCGCGTGGCGTTTTGCCCTTTCTCAACCAGCGATAGCGACGTCCGCGCCTGGGGCATGGCCGCTTTGCATGTTCGCAGGACAAAACCCCCGACCGCGCATTGCGGCACTTGGCGCGCTTTGGCAGGTTCCGCTCCGCAAAGAAATGAACAGCCATTTATGACGACTTTGGAGGAGAGAGGGGCCCATGGGTAATGTCAGTCATCTCGTCACGCGAACGGCAGCGTTCGAAAGCTCGCTGGAAAACGGCTTGGCCGACGGCAGCAGCGGCAAGGACCGCCAGTTCGTCACTGCGCTGGCACGTGGCCTCGATATCCTGCGCGCCTTCCATGCCGGCGAGGGCATGCTGGGCAATCAGGAAATCGCCCACCGCACCGGCCTGCCCAAGCCCACCGTGGCGCGCCTGACCCATACCCTGACCGAGCTCGGCTACCTCAACTACATCCGCCGCTTTCGCAAGTACGAGCTCGGCGCCTCGGTGCTGGCGCTGGGCTACGCGGCGATCTCGAGCATGGATGTGCGTCGCGCCTCGCGTCAGCCGCTCGAGCAGCTTGCCCATGCCCTGAATGCCTCGACCGCCCTGGGCGGCCGCGACCGCCATTCGATGATCTACCTAGAAGCCTGCCGCGGCCCCTCGGTGGTCGCCATCACACACGATGTCGGCACGCGCGTGCCGATGGCGACCACGGCGATGGGCCGCGCCTATCTGTTCTCGCTGCCCGATGTCGACCGCAACAAGCAGATCGACGCCATCCGCCGTCGCTGGCGCGACGATTGGACCAAGGTCAAGAGCGGCCTGGAGCGCTCGTTCAAGGAGCTGACCGACCGCGGCTTCTGCGTCACCTGGGGCGAGTGGCTGCCCGAGCTGTGCGGCGTCGGCGCGCCGCTGCGCAACTCCGACGGCACGGCGGCCTACGCCATCAATGCCTCGGCGCCGATCTACCAGGTCAGCCGCGACCGCCTCGAAGCCGACTGGGGGCCGCGTCTGGTCAAGGTGGCGCGCGATATCCGCACCGGCATGGCAGCCCAGCCGGCCGCCTCGACCGGCCCGGCGGCCATTCGGCCGGCGACCAACGGCCATCGCCCCGCGATGTCGACGATGGCGCGCCGCTAAGGCGCGTCGGCTATGGCCATCCAGCGACCGGCCGATGCCCGGCCGGTCGCCGCCCATGAATTCCGCGGCTTCAACGGGCTGATCGGGCACCAAGTCGTGGCCTGGCGGCCGGGCTTGGTCGAGATGCGGCTCGCGGTTC